>NZ_JBHSLW010000075.1:0-5103 GCF_042657265.1 Allobosea eneae | reverse complement strand
GTGGCTGGGGTCCACATCGCTCGCTCCAAGATGGCCTGAACAACCCCTTGGAATCACGAGTGCCCCAGTCGCTCAACCCTTTCGGGACGGGCTCTTAGGAGGCGCTTCGGCGCAGCCACTCCGGTTTCTCGATTTCCTGATCTACCAGCCGGTGCGCGCCGTAATGCTTCACGGCGCTGGAGTACCTGTCATGGTCCCCGCTCCGGAGCGCTACGCAGTCCATAAGCTGATCGTGGCTCAACGCCGCTTGGAGGACAAAGACGGCACGGCCAAGAGCCGCAAGGATCTTACGCAGGCTGCTGCGTTGATGAGGGCCTTTGTGGAGCTCAACATGCTTGGCAATCTCTGCGACGCATACGTCGAGGCATTTCGGCGGGGGCCTGCGTGGCGCGAGTTGATAACGAAGAGCTTGGCGACATTTTCAAGGCAGGATCAGGCTGAGATTCTTCCGAAACTCGCGACCGAGCTCAAGGCGAACGACTATGAGCCGGCGGAATTTGGGCTCGGCTCCTGGCTGACGAATTCAGAGGCGGAGTAACCCGCCTCACGCTGCTGAGGTTCGCGGCTGACGTAGAAAGGCAGCGACTTCGCTTTCAGGCATCGGCTTGGCGAAGAGATACCCTTGTGCCTGTGAGGCCCCTGCTCGCCGCAATGCGTCCATCTGTTCCTGCGTTTCAACGCCTTCGGCCGTCGTTTCAATCTTCAAGGCCTTCGCTAGGAACACGGTGGCTTCGACGATTGCGCGGCTCTTTGGATTTGCCAAGTTCGCGACGAAAGACTTGTCGATCTTGATTTTGTCGTATGGATACGACTCGAGATAGCTCATCGAAGCGAACCCCGTGCCGAAATCATCGAGGGCGATGCATACGCCCATGGCTCGAATGGCGCGCAGTCGCTCGACCGCACCGTCTCCTAAGAGCACAGACTCTGTGACCTCGATCGTTAGCCGCCGCGGCGCCAGTTTGGAGACCTCGAGGGCTTCGCGAACATGATCAATGATGCAGTCAGAGGCCAACTGGATCGGCGACACGTTGACCGAGACGTGTATAGAGGCTGGCCACGTCGCGGCGGCCCTGCATGCGTCGCGCAGGAGCTTCTGTCCTAACAGGATGATCAACCCTGCCGATTCAAGGGTCGGAATGAAGTCACTGGGCGCCACAAGCCCATGACCTGGCCGGCGCCAGCGGACCAGTCCTTCAAAGCCCCAATATCGGCCTGTCTTGAGAGAGACGATGGGCTGATAGTGCAACTCGAATTCATTGTTCCCGATTGCATCGGGCAGCGCGGCCTCGATGTCTCGTTGTTTCAGCCGTTCGGCGTGCCGACGGTGGGACGCAGCTTTCAGTGTCAGATGCTCGTCGTCACCGACGCAGCGGATGCGAAGGGAACCGCGGATAGCTGGCGCCTTACGCGGATCACCCGCAGTGAACCGTGCTAACCGCAAATCCATTCACCAGATATGTGATGTATTGGCCCTTAGCCGATGCCGGGAATGTTTGGTTACGGGCGATTCAATTGCGCGAAGGCTAGCGCTGCCAGAGCTGGTTCATGCCTCGTCGTCAAACTCTGATGTCTAGACAGGGGCCAAACGGCTGAACGACAAAACGCGACATGGGATTCAAGGGGCTCTCACGTGGCGGGATCGTCCTCCTCGTCTGGGTCAGGCGCCCGCAGCTCGAAGATCGGGTCAAGCGTCCACTCCAAATGCCGGCGAAAGCGCAGCCGCAACGTGCCCTGCAGCTCGACGTCTGGCTCAAAGCCAATTGCGACAAAGTCGCCGGAGGCCTTGAACTCGCTATAGCGGATCGATCGAAGCGCCCGGCCGGAGAACAACCACGCCACACCCGCGGGGAAATTGGCGCCGTATACGTCGACCCCTGCGACGGTCGCGACATATGAACCAAGCCGTTCGGCCCTCGGGCGACGCTCGATCTGAAGCTGAGGCCGACGCTCGGCCACCTCATAGACCAGACGCCGCAGCGCTCGGGCCTCTGCATTCTGCGAAATGACGAGAACAGGCGCGGGCCCGACCTGCTCGACCAACGGCGCAATCTCTCGCCAGAACTCTTCCTGCTCCACCTTTGCGCCGACGTTCCTCTGAATGCGGGCTCGGCGCGTGAAGGCGCCCCAGGCCCGCAACCCGGCGGATTCGCGAGTTCGCGAAGCGAGTAACTCCTCGAACCCGGACGCTGGCGTCTCCATCGGTGGATCCACCAATTGTGCCTTGGCGACGCCCTCCACCGCCACCTCATGCCATTCGGCGGTGTCGTCGCGAGGGGATCGTTCAATCCGAACACCCTCGAAGAACGACACTTGTGCGGGTTCTGCCAGAAGCGCCGCTTCGACGGCCAACCGGATACGGTCCAACGCTGCCGGATCGACTGGCCGATCCCTCAGCCGCTGAAGGCGCGCGGCCTCGATCGTAGCTTCGGCTGAGTTCACGATCTCGCCAAGCCGGGCGACGAGGCGGGTCCCATCGCGACCGGGGGCGAGCATGGCGATGCCACGCATAAGCTGCGGTGAAGGCTGTTCGAGGGACGAGGAAACGTGCCGCAGTTCGTGAAGGGTATTGCGCAGCGCGCTGTCGCCGCCCGGCAGAATACCTTCCTCGGCGGCCAGTGCGGTGATAGTGGCTTGGAGGTCGTCGTCGCCGGTGTCGGGAACTGCACACGCTAGGATCGCCACAAACGAGAGCAACAGGCCGTCGCGACCGTGCAGTGTTGACGGCGTGCAGACACGCCCAGGAACCACCCGACGCTCGGTCATGTTGTCGAGGACCTCGACCAGGCGGTCGAGCACCGCACCATAGGAGCCATCGCTAAAGCGCTCGCCAGCTATCTCGAAGCGGACCAGCAAGTCGAGAAACAAGGATCGAAGGCTCAGGCCCCGCGCGAGAGGACCAATGCGATCATCGTCGCCACCCATTCTCTGCAGGATCGCCATAGCCGTGCGCGCACCGATGTCCGAGGCCTGCTTGTCACTGATCGTCCAAAACAGCAGCAATCCGGCCGTCAGGAGCAGCACATCGTCGTGCGCGCCTCTTACGACAACTGTAAACAGCTGCTCCGGCGTCGACGCCGGCATATGCTCGAAGGTCAATGGAGCGACGCACGCGCTCGCTTCAGGCCAACTCAGACCCATCACATCGGAGAAAAGATAACGTCGGCGCCGAAACTCCGCCCCGCCGGCTAGTTGATGCAGGGTCTTCGGCCATCGCACGAGTGCCTCACGGAACTGAGCCGAGCCTGCTTCGTCTTCATTCCATACGGCCAGCGCCAGGCAGTAGGCCGTGTTCGTCAGATGCTGCCACAGATAGGGCCAACTTGCCCGCAGCGCCGACCAACGCTCTCCATCGCTGGACGCCCGCCCCTCGCGCCATCGGTAGATCGAGGGGGCGTGTTGGAGCAGACTTTCCCACGCGCCGATCACCTCGGGCAGCACATTGACATAAGCCTTCGCATCCGAGCCTGCTAGCGCAAGACGCGGTTCGGCCGGGTGTCCGACCGGCGTTTCGACGGTGGTGCGCTTCGTAACCCAAGCCTCAAGTCGGTGCATCATCGAAGGACCGAGGTCGAGAATGCCGTTGATGATCTCGGGGGGTAGCTCAGGGTCGCCCGGCTTGGGAACGAGGCGGTTTGGTGCATAAGCCAGTGCACGAATGAAATAGCCGTCGTCAGGGATGCGTCGACCATCGTGCCAGTCTTGACCGTGACTGCCCTGGCCTTGAGCTGGGCCGTCACAGTCTCGAACAAGCTCCCGTCGAGACTGTGCTCAACCAGCTTTCGGCGATAGCGTACGAAGGCGGTGCGCTCAGGCGTCGCCTCGGAGCGCGAGAACCCGCAAAAGCGGCGGAACGAGGCGCGGTCATCGAGCGCCTCGGCCAGCTTCACATCGGACAGATCATACTAGACCGACAGCAGCAGCGCCTTGAACATCGCCAACGGAGGCCAGGCGGGCTCACCCTTCGTCGCCGGATAGAGCGGACCGAGCAGCTCCGCGACTGGATTCCAGTCAATCAGGCCGTCGAGCTCGTCCAGCGACGACGCGCTCCGCGAGCCGATTACAAAACCAAGCTGCTCCTGGCCGATCGAACGATGCGCCATCGTCGCTCTCCACCCCGGAAAGCTCAATGGAATCAGTTATCAAGAACGCTGTCTACGTCCACCCGCGCACAGGTCTCCTAGGGTCTAAACTCAACGGATTGATTGTGATTCAGTTGTCTCATGGGAGAGGAGAGTTCCATGAGCCATTTGTTCTGGTTGAATGAGGAGCAGTGGTCGAGGATCGAGCCGTTGCTGCCGCACTATGGCAGCCCGCCTCGCGTCGATGACCGGCGTATCCTCAGCGGGATCGTGCATGTGCTTCGTTGCGGCTGTCGCTGGTGCGATTGCCCGGCGGAATACGGTCCCTCCACGACGGTCTATAACCGCTTCAACCGCTGGTCCCGGAAGGGCATCTGGCAGGATATCTACGCGGCCTTGACCGGAGACAGGCGCACACACCGGCAACTTCTCGCCGACAACACCCATATCAAGGCGCACCGCTCGGCGGCCGGCGCCGAAAAAGGGGGAAGCAACGTCAGGCGATTGGTCGCTCCCGCGGTGGTCGAACGACTAAGATCCATGCCCTGAGCGACGGCAAGGGCCGACCTCTCGTCCTCGCGCTCACGCCCGGGCAGGCAGCCGACATCAAGATGTTGCCCGTCATGCTCGACGCAGCTCCACCCGCGAACGAGCTTCTGGCCGACAAGGCCTATGACAGCGATGCGGTCCGCGAAGACCTCATGGAACGAGGCATGCGTCCGGTCATCCCGAACAAGGACGACCGCAGGTTCCTCCACCCCTTCGACCGCAAACGCTATCGCGACCGCAATGCCATCGAGCGCATGTTCTGTCGGCTCAAGGACTTCAGGCGCATCGCAACCCGCTACGACAAGCTCGCCAGGAACTATCTCGCCTCGCTATGCCTCGCCGCTTGTCGCCTTTTGGCTCCGTTGAGTCAACCCTAGCAGGCTGTTGAAGAAGTCAGACGCGTTCGCAGACGAAGCCTGACTCGTCGCCGTTGTGGATGTGGAAGTGCCCGACGAGGCGGCCGGCGGTGCCG
>NZ_JBHSLW010000074.1:0-3556 GCF_042657265.1 Allobosea eneae | reverse complement strand
GCGGGGAAGAAGATCGCCGGCACGCCGTTGCGGGGAACAGGCCGGGTCTTGAGACCGCATCTCGGGGCAGATCCGCCCAGCAAGGCCCGTCGGTCGCAGGCATCACCGCACGTCCGGAGAACCTCCCGCTCAGGTCGGACACGCCCGGCACGAGCGCGCCCGGCACAACCGCTGACTGACGTTCCGAACAACAATCGCCCCGACCATAGTCCCGCCTCCACATGCAGACGGAGGTGACATGCCGACAGGTATTTATGTTCGTAAGAACGCGGTCTGGGATCGGTTGAAGGCAGGAATGGCCGCGGACCACGCAGCGGACTTTGCTCGATGGCTTCGTGAGCGACGATATACGTCACTGACGATTGTCGAGAGGATGCGGCTGCTTGCGAGTTGGACGCACTGGGCGCGCGGGGAAGGCCATACGTTGGCTGCAATCCGCGAGGCGTACGCGGCCTCGTTCGCCTTGATCGAAGCGGGACATCGGCCGCGCTTCCGCGGCGACGTCAACAAGGACGCGGTCGAGACCGTCAAGCTGTTCATCGCCTACCTTGAGGATCGAGGCGTGTTGACGCGATCGCCGGCCAAATCGTCAGCGCCACTGGTGGCCGAGTTTGCGACCTGGGCTCGGGAGCAGTGCGGCTTGGCCGAAACGACGCTCGCCACATATCTTGGGACGATCACTCCCTTCGTCGAAACGCTGGGAGATGCACCGGCTGCCTACGACGCCGTGACGATCCGCACATACATGATCGAACGTGCGAAAGCCGTGTCGGTCGCGCGAATGAAGGGCATATCGGTCGGCATCCGCGCTTTCCTGCGCTTCCTGATCGCGACAGGACGATGTCCGCCCGGGCTCGACCACGCCATGCCAAATGTTGCGGGGTGGCGGCTGGCATCGATCCCGCGCTTCCTGCCTGATGCCGACATCGCGCGGATCATCGGTGCGTGCGACGGAGAGCGGCGCCTACGCGACCGAGCCGTCATCCTGCTGTTGGTCCGGCTCGGGCTTCGGGCGAGCGAGGTGGCGCGGCTCGGCTTCGACGATATCGACTGGCGGCAGGGCAGCATCCGCCTGTGGGGCAAAGGCCGACGCGAGGAGTTGCTGCCGCTCACCCAGGAGATCGGCGACGCGCTGCTCGCCTATATCGAACGCGGACGACCGGCGCTGGCCACACCAACCCTGTTCATCACCGAATATGCGCCGCTGCGGCCCATCGACCGCATCACGATCAAATGCCTGGTCAAGCGCGCGCTCAAGCGTGGAGGCGTCGAGAGCCGCTGCAAGGGTGCGCATATCCTGCGTCACTCGGCGGCCACGGCGATGCTCCGCCACGGCGTCAGCCTGCAGGGCGTAAGCACGGTGCTGCGCCATCGGTCGCAGGCGATGACGGCGCATTACGCCAAGGTCGATATCGCGCTGCTGTCGGCCATCGCGCGCCCCTGGCCGGGGAGGTCGCCATGCTGATCGATGATGTTGATCGCTATATCGAGCTGCGCCGCTCGCTCGGCTTCAAGCTCGCAAAAACGGCCCGACACCTCGCCGCGTTCGCGCGCTATGCGGTCGACCGGGGTGATACCCATGTTCGCCGCGAGACAGCGATCGCCTGGGTGGCGGCCGTCTCGTCGACCCCGCGCAGTCGCCAGCGGCGGCTTCGAGAGATCGCGCACCTTGCCCGCTTTCTCTACGCGGAGGATCGCAAGCATGAGGTGCCGCATCATCATCCGAACCGCACTGCAGCACGTCCCGCACCCTATATCTACACGCCGGAGGAGCTGGCCCGCATGCTCGATGCTGCAGGAAATCTGCGGCGGCAGAAGCCCAGCCCGCTCAGGCGCCACATCTATGTGATGCTCATCGGGCTGCTCGCGTCGACGGGGCTGCGGATCTCCGAGGCTCTGAATCTGAGGCTGGACGATCTGCTGCCCGACGGGGTGCTGCTTATCCGCCAGACCAAGTTCAACAAGAGCCGGCTCGTACCGATGCACGCCAGCGTGGTCGATGCGCTGCAGGCCTATCTTAAGGTCCGACGGCGGTTTGCCGGGATGGACGACCATGTGTTCCTGTCGGTCGATGGCAAGCCGATGGGGCATCGAACCGTCCATGGCAACTTCGGCGTGATCCTGCGCAAGGCCGGCGTCGGTCGGGATCGATCGCGGCGTCCGCGTATCCATGATCTGCGTCACACCTTCGCGACGCGCGTGCTGGAGCAATGCGCGATGCGTCGTGATGACGTTGCGCGCGACTTCGTCGCTCTCGCCACCTATCTCGGCCATGCGCACATCCGGAATACCTACTGGTATCTGGAATCCACGCCGGACCTCATGGCCGATATTGCCGGTGCTGCCGAGGCCTTTGTCGCCGGGGAGGTCGCATGACGCCGATCGCCCCGCTCATCACCAGCTTCATGCGCGAGCACATGCCGCAGCAGCGCGGCTACAGTCCGAACTCCTGCGAGACTTACGCGCACAGCTTCCGGCTGTTGTTCGCCTTCGCCGCCGAACGCCTGCACACGCGCCCGTCTCTGCTCCAACTCGAGCAGATTGATGCCGACATGGTGGTCGCGTTCCTGCATCACATCGAGCATGATCGCGGCAACGGTCCGGCGACCCGCAATCTGCGGCTCGCCGCGATCAAGTCGTTCATGCGCTATGTCGAGTGGCGGCATCCCGGCGCCCTGGAGCAGATTGCCCAGATCAACGCGATCCCGGGCAAACGTCATGACCAGAAGCTCATCCGCCATCTGACCATGGACGAGGTTCGCGCCGTGCTCGATGCGCCCGACGCGACGACACGCTTGGGGCTACGGGATCGGGCGATGTTGCATCTGTGCTTCGCCGGCGGTCTGCGGGTCTCCGAGTTGACCGGCCTCACCCTCGAGAATGTCACTTTGCAACCGAGGCCGAGCATCCTGGTGTTCGGCAAGGGCCGGCGCGAACGCAGCCTTCCGCTCTGGAAAGAAACCGCTCGCGACCTGCGCGCCTGGCTTGCGGTGCGAGAAAAGCCGCCGGCGCCGGAGTTGTTCGTCAACGCACAGGGGATGGCGATGACCCGCGCCGGCTTCGAATACATCCTCGAAAAGCACGCAAAAGCCGCCGCGGCCCGATGCCCGACGTTGAGCGGTCGTACGCTGTCGCCACATCTTCTGCGACATAGTTGTGCGGTCCTGATGCTGCAGGCCACCCACGATATCCGCAAGGTCGCGCTCTGGCTTGGCCACGCCGACATCCGCACGACCGAGGTGTACCTGCGGATGGATCCGTCCGAAAAACTCGAAGCCGTCGAGGCGGTGTTGCCGCCGGCGCTTCGACGCGGTCGGTTCAAGGCGCCCGACGCATTGATCGCGTCGCTGATGGCCGATGTGCGCACCGTGCCGACATGAACTCGTGAGGACCGGGTGGTCATCATGGCAGCGCCACCCGACCTGAGCGGGAGGTTCTCCGGGCGTGCCGTGATGCCCTGCGACCGACGGGCCTTGCTGGGCGGATCTGCCCCGAGATGCGGTCTCAAGACCCGGCCTGTTCCCCGCAACGGCGTGCCGGCGATCTTCTTCCCCGC
>NZ_JBHSLW010000073.1:0-15902 GCF_042657265.1 Allobosea eneae | reverse complement strand
GAGTGGCTGGGGTCCACATCGCTCGCTCCAAGATGGCCTGAACAACCCCTTGGAATCACGAGTGCCCCAGTCGCTCAACCCTTTCGGGACGGGCTCTCAGTGATCCTACTTCACCGCCAAAGCATCCCAACGTTCAATCACGGGCGGTGTCGACAAGAGTTCGTCCGCATGCTGCATCAGAGCGGCAGCAATTGGGCCATTCAGGTGAGCGCCGCGATCTTCATCGGTCGCAAAAGCGTCAAAAATCGCGAAGCTTTGAGGCCCGAATTTCACGGCGTACCACACCGGCGTGCCGGTCTCCTCCTGCGCCAACGGCAATGCACCTTGAAGAAACGCTTCAAGATCCGCCTCTTTGCCGGCCTTCGCTTCCAGCCGAACATACAGCCCAAACTTAATCATACCTATCTCCTTATCAGACTTGGAATCTGCCCCGGCACGGATTGACAGCAACGATGATTGCCAAGAGTTGTTGTTGCAGACACCCGAGTGGCTCGACTCGCGCCTTTGTCGATACGCGCCTCAACCGAGAGCGGCCTTCGTCCCAAAGGCAGACACAACACTAATGGAGGTCAGCGCATCAGTCGCTTGGCATAAATGACAAATGTAGTACCATTCTCGCCATGAACATCGCGATCCTTGCCCTTGATGGGGCTTTCGACACCGGACTGGCCGCGTTCCAGGACACGCTGACCACAGCCGCCGAACTGGCGCCGACCTCAGAAAGCAAGTCGTTCAAGGCGACCGTTCTGAGCGTCCGGCACGGCGCGATGACTGCGCATGGCTTGGCCATACCTGCTGTGCCGGCAGTCGCCTCTTTTGCGCCTGATCTTGTGCTCGTGCCTGCGGTCGGCGCAAAGACCGAGGAGGCGCTGAGCACCACACTCCGCCATCCGGATTGCGCGAGCGCTGGCGTTCTGTTGCGCGCGTGGCATAAACGGGGCTCGACTATCGCAGCGGCATGTACAGGAACGTTCCTGCTAGCGGAGGCCGGCCTGTTGGATGGTCGGGCCGCGACGACGAGTTGGTGGCTGAGTCCGTTCTTTCGCTCCCGTTATCCGCGCGTGGATTTGGATCATCATCGCACCATCGTGCGGGCCGACAACATCGTTACGGCGGGGGCTGTGTTGGCCCATTTCGATCTGGCATTGTGGTTTATTCGACAGCGCAGCCCTGAACTTGCGGCGACGACAGCCCGCTACTTGATGCTCGACTCGCGTTCACCCCAGGCGACATACGCGATCCCGGATCACCTTCGACACACGGACGAGCTTGTCCAAGCTTTTGAGGTATGGGTGCGGACGAACCTTGATCGAGTTTTCTCGCTCCGAGACGCGGCGCAGTTCACTGGAGCAAGTACGCGAACCCTGTCGAGAAGAGTTCAAGCCGTGCTCGGACGATCACCACTGGCGTACCACCAGGATCTGCGGGTCGAACACGCGACCTATCTTCTGAGGACGACTCGATTGAGCGTCGATGAAATCGCTTCTCGGACCGGGTACGCTAATGGAACGACCCTTCGTGTGCTGCTTCGACGCAAAACCGGGCGTACCGCATCTGAGCTGCGCCGGCTTAGCGAGTTCGCCGACTAATCAGATCGCGCCTGAACCCTCCCGCGACATGACCGCATGTGGACGATGGCCCTTATAGTCCCAGGTCGCGTTTGCGGCCGAGGCTCCACTCGATGCCGCCGCCGGCTCGCGCGACGCCGGCGATGTGCTGGCCGAGCTTGCGATCGATCTCCCGCGACCACGGCACGAGCTGGAAGCCGAGCCCGTTGTCGATCATCGCGAACCGTCCGGACGACAGGGTGAGGCTTTGGCGATAAGTACCGGCGACGTGTTCGCCCGCCGCCGCCTTCAGGTGAGGCAGGCCGGTTTCGGCGGCGAGCTTGGAGCCGACGGCGTCCAACTCGCGGCGGCGGAGCGTGCCCCATCCGCGATTTTCCGCAAGCTCGCGGAAGCGTTCGTACTGGTCGGCGGGGTGAAGGTCTTCGCGGGTGACGTTCTCGTCTAGGCTGATCTCGGCCGGATCGTTCTGCGTGTCGATCACGCAGCGGATGGGCTCGGTCTTCTTGATCTGCTTGCGCTTGGCGCGCAACAACTGCGCCAGCCTCCGGCCTTCGCCGATGGTGACGAAATAGAAGCCGGTTTCCGCACCCTCGGCGTCAAGCTCCGGCTCCACAACCAGATTTTGCAGGAAGCCCTTGGCATGTATGCTCGCCGCCTTCGCCTCGATAGAGGCCTCGCTGTGCGGCGTCTTGCGGGCATTCCAGGGCGACTTCTTGAGCTTGTTGAGCGGGCCGCGATTGCCCGACCTGCGACGGCAAGCGCCTGAAGCGCGAAGTCCTGTCGGTCAAATTCGCCGGCGTCGACATTGCCGAGTTCGGCGACCTGACGGTGCTCAAGCTGAAGGACTTGCTGATGCCCGTCGCGCATGGCGCGTATGGGGCGGTCTCCGCCCCCTCAAAGGGCCATGTTCTGGAAAAAGCGGCCCGCGATGCAGCGGTCGAACAACGGGTTGCGGCGGGCGGCTCTGCGCACAAGAGCGCGCCCGACGTACGCCGCACGCCCAATCTCTCCGACGAGAAGCGGATCGCCGCCCAACGCCTTGCCTGCGAATTGATCGAGCGGCTAGAGCCGCTGATCGATCTTGGCCTTGGCTACATTTCGCTCGACCGCAGCACGCCGACGCTCTCCTCCGGAGAGCTGCAGCGCTTGCGGCTTGCCACGCAATTGTCGTCACAGCTTTTCGGCGTCGTCTATGTGCTTGACGAGCCTTCGGCAGGGTTGCACCCGGCAGATGGCGAAGCCTTGCTCACCATCCTCGAGCGTCTCAAGGCGGCGGGCAACTCCCTGTTCGTCGAACATGATCTCGACGTGATCCGCCGCGCGGAATGGCTCGTCGATGACGGGCCAGGAGCCGGGGAAAAGGGCGGTGAAGTCCTCTACAGCGGGCCGATAGAGGGGCTTGCCAACGTCGAGACTTCGATCACCCGCCGCTACCTGTTCGCAGAGCCGCTCCGCAGTGAGCGCACACCGCGCGATCCCAAGGCATGGCTAGGCCTGGAAGGGATCAGGCGGAACAATCTCCATGGTCTCGACGTCGAGTTTCCCATAGGCTGCTTCACCGCTGTCAACGGCGTTTCGGGATCGGGCAAATCCAGTCTTGTCAGTCAGGCGCTGCCCGAGCTCGTCACGGAACACCTCGGCGGCTCCCGCGTGGCCGAGGAGGAGGATATCGATCCGCTGCTCGATGTTGCGCAGAACGACACTGAAGGACGCATTGTCGCAGGCATGGAGCATGTTCGCAGGCTGGTGCGGGTCGATCAGAAACCGATCGGCCGCACGCCGCGCTCGAACCTATCCACCTACAGCGGCATGTTCGACCATGTGCGACGGATCTTCGCTGATACGCCGCTCGCCCGCCGGCGGCACTACAGCTCGGGAAGGTTCTCGTTCAACGTCGCGCAAGGCCGCTACCCTGTGTGCCAGGGCGAGGGATACGTCATGGTGGAGCTGCTGTTCCTGCCGAGCGTTTTTGCCCCGTGCTCGACCTGTCATGGCTCTCGCTACAACCCGCAAACGCTCGAAGTCGAATGGAACGGGCGCAATATCGCCCAGGTGCTCGAACTGACGGTCGACGATGCGTGCGATTTCTTCGCTGGCGACGCATCTGTGATGCGCTCCCTCGACGTGTTGCGGGAGATCGGTCTTGGCTATTTGAGGCTCGGTCAGCCGGCGACCGAGCTGTCTGGCGGGGAGGCGCAGCGCATCGAGCTGGCGACTGAACTGCAACGCGCTCAACGCGGCAACACGATCTACATCCTCGACGAGCCAACTTCGGGGCTTCACCCCTCCGATGGCGACCGGCTGATGCAACACCTGCAGGGCCTCGTAGACGCCGGCAATACCGTCATAGTCGTCGAGCATGACATGCGCGCCATCACACAGGCGGACTGGATCATCGACCTGGGACCGGGGGCCAGGGAAGATGGGGGCCGTATCGTTGCCAGCGGCGTCCCTGGCGTCGTTGCAGAAGCGGAAGGCAGTCTCACCGCCCGCTATCTCAAGGCGGCGCTGTAGGTCGTAAATCTGGCCGAAGCACGTTCGATCAGGTGCATCTCAACCACACGTTGGAATGGGTCGAATCTGGAAGCGGGAGCCGGCGATGTGTCACCGCGGTTGACGCGGCTTAGGGTTTGAGTGCCCGTCAGGTGCGCCGTGTTTGTGTGATACGCGACGTGGCGGACGGCCATCGCTGGCCATCCGCCACGCTTGCTTTGTGCGGACCTTCTCCAGGGAGAGGGCCCTTCGGCAAAGTAACGGACGAGCGGGCCGGTACGTTCCCCGTGAGGCGGAGCACACGCGGCCCCGCCTCCTCGCCGAAATCAGAACTGCTGTGCGGTCGGCCGGATGACGATCGCGTTGACGTCAACGTCATCAGGTTGTTCGACAGCGAACGCGATAGCACGCGCCACCGATGCCGCTGGGATGGCCTGCTTGTAGAAGTCGAGCACCGTCTCGGCTGCCGTGCCAGACGTCGTGAACTTCAAATCGCTTTCGACGGCTCCGGGCTCGATCGACGTGACACGGACCTTTTCACCCACCTCGTGGCGCAAGCCCTCGCTGATCGCGCTGACCGCGAACTTGGTACCGGAGTAGACCGTGCCGCCTGGTGCGAAGACCTTGATGCCGGCGACCGAGCTCAGGTTGATGATGTGGCCGCTGCCCTGCTCGAGAAAGCCGGGAAGGGCCGCCGCGATGCCGTAGAGCGTACCCTTCAGATTGACGTCGATCATCTGGTCCCACTCGTCGGTGTTGACCTCGGCCATCGGACGGATCGGCATCAGCCCTGCGTTGTTGATCAGCACGTCGAGGCGGCCGAAGTCGGCAATGATTGCGGCGACGACGGACTGGACCGCCGCCTTGTCGGTGACGTCGAGCGCGTAGCTACGTGCCGTGCCGCCGTTTGCGGCGATGTCCGCGACGACCTCGTCGAGCTTGTCCTTGCGCCGCGCGGCGATGGCCACCTTTGCGCCGCGTTCCGCGAGAAGCCGCGCGGTTTCTGCGCCGATGCCGGTGCTGCCGCCGGTAATGAGAATGACCTTGCCTTCGATACCCTGGGTCATGACTGTATTCCTTCAAGTCAGTTGTTGATTTTTCGCCGGATAGCGGCTCCGCCTCAGCGGTAACCGCGTGGATGAATGAGGCCCAAGAGTCCCACGCGGAGTGCAGGTGCCAACAGGCCGATCATCCGCAACTCCTCTCTGTAGAACGGTTGTGCCAGCAGCGCCGTACCCACCCATTCTTCAGGCTTGCCCATGGCACTACCCTCAGGTCGCCGACACGGGGTTGAGGACGAACGCGGCGCGCTCGGCCAGATCGCCGATCTGAGAGAGATAGTTCTGGAAGTGGGGCGTCTCGCGGTGGGCGGCGACCGCATCCGCGTCCGCGTACAGCTCGTCGAGCACGAAACGGTTCGGATCGCTCTGGTCCTGCCACAGATCGTAGCGCAAATTGCCCGGTTCGGCACGGCTCGGCTTTAGCATGGCGTCGAGCAGAGCGCGCAGGCGGTCGACGGTATCCGCACGGGCGGTAAGGACGGCGACGATCTTCACGTTGGCGGTCATGGCACCGTTCCTTGTCTTGGCTATATCCGAGGGAGGGCGCACCCTGAGCGCCCCGCCGGTCATCCTCGTACTCACGCAGCGGCGCGATCGAGGGCTTCGATCAACGCGTCGGCCATGGCCCGGTCCGATGCCGGATTCTGACCCGTGATCAGCTCCCGGTCCACGACGACATTCGAAGCGAAGTTCCTGTCGGTGACAGAGACGTCGCCACCGGCCGACCGCAGCGCCTTTTCCATGTCGAAGTAGAGCTCGCCCTCCAGCACCTGCTCCTCAGCGATCTTCTCCTCGCTCGCCGAAAAGACTGTCATGCGGTAGCCCGCGTAGATCCAGTCTCGCGCCAGGTCGGCCGCCCCGGCGTCATCGCCTTCCTCCAGCGCCTTGCGGAAGGCCGGAGCATCCTCGAGCGCGGCAACAACGACCACCGGTCCGTGGCAGAGGAGCGCGGTCGGCTTGTTCGCTGCGTGGAAGTGACGGAGGATCGTGCCCGCATCGCGGTCCACCATGAGGTCGACGATGGGCGCGTGACCTCCCGGCACGAACACGCCAGCAAAGCCGTCCAGACCCTCGTCGACGACCGATTTCAGCGTACGCACGTCGTTCATCGCCGGGTGGCTGGCAAAAAAGTCCTTGGCGCGCTGGAATGCCGTCTCATCGCCGCCAAAATGATCAACCGAAACGGAGACGGCGTCGATGTGCGGCTTGGCCCCATTGGGCGTGGCGAGAACAATATCATAGCCGGCGTCGAGCAGAGCCAGCGCGGGGACCGCCGTCTCGTTGAGATACTGACCGACCGTCGCGGTACCGCCGCCACGCAGACCGAGTTGTGTCGCGTTCGATCCAAGAACGAGAACCTGACCCTTGCTCATCTGAACCTCCATGTTCGCGGCGTCGATCACCGATGGACGCTAAATGGGCCTCGTTGACATATTCTAGAAGTTTATCTTTTTGATTTCAGATATAACGCTAACAGGATGACTGTATGCGCTACGATCTGAACCTGCTGCCGATCTTCGTCGCGTTGATGGAGGAGCGCAGCGTCACGCGGGCCGCCGAGCGCATGGGCATGACACAGCCCGCCCTGTCTAACGCCCTGTCGCGCCTACGACTGATGCTGAAGGACCAACTGTTCGTTCGTGAGCGCTACGGCATCCAGCCGACCCCGATCGCGCTCGAACTCTCACCGCTAATCGCCGAGGCACTCGCCCAGCTCGACGACGCGGTCCTCGGTCAGCAGGCCTTCGACCCCGCACAGGCCGAACGGCTCTTCACGATCGCGCCGAACGGCTATGTCGAGTTCGTCATCGTCCCCGCTGTCCTGGCGCGCCTGGAGAAGGTCGCGCCCGGCGTAAAGCTCCGCCTGACACCTTACGGCAACGATCTTGTGGAAACAGGCGTCGTGTCGGGCACGACGGCGCTCGTGCTGGGCCGCATCGTCGATCCGCCCGACAACCTCGTCGTCCAGCACCTGATGGACGAAGGGCTCGCCTGCGCCGTCCGCGCCGACCATCCGGCCATCGGCGATGCCATGACGCGCGAGCAGTTCGAGACGATGAAGCATGTCAACATCGTGCCGCCCGGACGGATGCGCGCCGGTTTGTTTCAGGCGCTGGCGCAGCAGCAGCTGAAGCGCGACGTCGCGATCTCCGTGACCAACTTCTTCGCGGCAGCCGAGATGGTAGCGGTGACCGACTATTGCGCCACCCTGCCCTCGCTCATCTGCCGACAGCTGATGCACGACCCCCGGCTGAAGGTCCTGCCCGCCCCGTTCGACCTCGGCAGCTTTCCTGTCGAGATGGCCTGGCACGTCCGTTACCGCCACGATCCCGCCCACCGCTGGCTACGGGCGCTGATCGGCGAAGTCATCACCGACTTCAAGGACAAGACGGCAGCAACAGCCATGACGTCGCCAACGTGATGGACTTCATTCGGCCGGGCGACGCCGGTTGAATTTCACAAACATTCCTTAGGGTCAGGACTCGTTGATCACAGCCAGAAGATGACGGTGGCAGCGAGGGCGATGGCGGAGAAGAAGGCCGTAGGGCAGCGACCGTAGCGGGTGGCGACGCGGCGCCAGTCTTTGAGGCGGCCGAACATGATCTCGATGCGGCTGCGGCGCCGATAGCGGCGCTTATCGTACCGGACGGGCTCGTTGCGCGACCTGCGGCCTGGGATGCAAGGCTGGATGCCCTTGGCCTGAAGAGCGTCCCTGAACCAGTCGGCGTCGTAGCCGCGGTCGCCGAGCAGCCACTGCGCTTTTGGCAGGTCGTCCAGCAGCGCGGCCGCACCGGTGTAGTCGCTGACCTGACCGGCGGTCATGAAGAAGCTCAAGGGGCGACCGTTCGCGTCGGCGACGGCATGGAGCTTGGTGTTCATGCCGCCTTTCGTGCGTCCGATCAGGCGGCCGAGATCCCCCTTTTTACCCGCAGGCTCGATGCCGTGCGGTGCGCCTTCAGGTAGGTCGCGTCGATCATCACCGTTTTGGGTTCGGCGCCCACCGCAGCCAGACCTTCCATGATGCGCGTGAACACGCCTGCCTCACCCCAGCGCTTCCAGCGGTAGTACAGCGTCTTGTGCCGGCCGTACGCGCCAGGAGCATCGCGCCAGCGCAGCCCGTTGCGGTTGACGAACACGATGCCGCTCAGCACCCGCCGGTCATCCACTCGAGGCTTGCCGTGGCTCTTCGGAAAGAACGGCCGCAGCCGCTCCATCTGCTCATCCGTTAGCCAAAACAGGTCGCTCATCCCGGTCTCCTCGCGGAGCCTGAATCAGATCGCAACGCTCATATCAATGGGTCCTGACCCTAAGGCCCCTGCAACGCATCGGGCGTCATGATCGCGGCCACGGGCTCGCGGCTTCACCATGTCCGCCTTACGGGGCGCACTCCAGCTACGCCCGCGCCTTAAAAGGACTCTTCCAGCATGCGGGCGTAATCTTCCGCCGTCGCGGGCTTAGGGTTTGTTGCGCTGGAGTGATCTGCCACTGCTGCATTAGCGATTTCTGAGAAAACAGCTTTGGGAACGCCCATGGCGGAAAGCGATCCGGGCATCCCAATTTTGGACACCAGTCCCCTCACCCATTCGGCAAGATCCGCGTCGTCGGGCAGTCCGAGTACCTGGCGAATTCGAGCATACTTCTCAGGCACGGCCGACGCATTGAAACGCAGGACGGCAGGCAGCAGCACAGCATTCAAAGTACCGTGGTGCAGCGACACCTCCTTCAGACCTCCCAGCGGATGCGACAGTGCATGGACCGCTCCGAGACCCTTCTGGAAGGTGAGGCCGCCTTGGAGCGCGGCCATCAGCATCTCGGAACGAGCTTCGAGATCGCTACCATCTGCGACTGCCCGTTCGATGTGAGCCACGGCCCTCGCCAAGCCGTCGAGAGCGATCGCCTCCGCCGGCGGATTATATCGGGGGCTGAGATAGGTTTCCAAGCAATGGGTAACAGCGTCCATGCCCGTAGCCGCGGTCAACCAGGCTGGCATCCCCACCGTCAGATCGGGATCGCAGATGGCGAGGCGCGGGATGAGGTGTGGCGAGATAAAGCCAAGCTTGCGACCGTCATCGAGCGTGATCAGGGCTGCGCGCCCGACCTCCGAGCCCGTCCCCGCGGTCGTCGGAATTGCGATGACCGGAGCCACTCGCGCAGTAATTTTGGGTATGCCACCGAGAATCGCCGCGAAGGTCTCCAGCGGCTCATTGTGGGTTGCCAGAAGCGCCACACCCTTGGCCAGATCGATAGGCGACCCACCGCCAATCGCGATGAGGCCATCGCAATCATTGGCGGAATACTCACTAAGCGCGGAGCGAACAGCAGCCTCGGTGGGGTTTGACGGCGTATCGGCGAACACCGGAGCAGACGTGATCGAAGGAGCGGCCGTTCCGACCTTGTCCAGCAAGCCCGCTGCGACAACACCGCGATCGGCGATGAGAAGGGGGCGCTTGATACCTAGGTTGGCTAGTTCCGCCTCGAGGCTGGAGAGCTCGCCAAAGCCAAATTTGACGTTCGTCAGATAGGTGATGAGCGACATGGCCCCTCCTCGATTTGCAAACTCGAAACCCAAAAGGGCTTGCCTTAACAGATACTATCCAGATAGTATGTTAAGATCAAGCGTTCCTCGAAATGGGATGATGGACAAAATGATGGACCGGGAGAGCTATGAGACATTCCGCGACGGCCTCCGCCGCTTGGCAGGAGCCCGGATTGAGCCGAATGCAGCGCGCTTTGATTCTGAGGCGCGTTTTCCCGAGGAATCCCTTCATGCGTTCAAGGAGCTCGGTCTTGTATCGCTGGCGTTTCCGGAGAACGACGGTGGTCAAGGCGGGGACGTTCTGTCTCAGGTGATCGCGCTTGAAGAACTTGGTCGGGTCTGCGCAACGTCCTCGCTAACGCTGATGGTGATCTGGGCTGGCTTGGTGCCGATCTCCAAGCACGGATCCCAAAAACTTCGCGATGAGGTTATTCGCCCTGCTATGAGTGGCGACACCGTCGCGTCCATCTGCCTCACGGAGCCAGCCGGTGGCTCAAACTTGTTCGGCCTCAAGACAAAAGCCGAGAAGCAAGCCGATGGCTGGGTCCTCAACGGCCAGAAGCGCTACATCACCAATGCCACGAGGTCCGACTGGTACACGGTCCTCGCGCGAACCGGTGAGAAGACCCTGGGCCTCTTCGCAGTTCACAAGGACGACTCTGGTCTTGTTCTAGGGGCTCGCGAAAAGAAAATGGGCATCAAGGGCAGCCCTACCGCCGACGTGACGTTTGAGAACTGCCGCATTCCTGCTCATCGCGCGATCGGCGATCCCAACCAAGGGCATCGGTACATCACCGATTCGCTGACCTGGACCCGAGCACTGATCGGCGGCCAAGCACTCGGAATTGCGCAAGGGGCGCTCGATCAGGCGGTGAAGTACACGTCGGAGCGCGAACAGTTCGGCGAAACGCTTTCGCGCTTCCAAATGGTCAGAGCCAAGATCGCCGATATGGCAACCAAGGTCGAAGCGGGGCGCGCACTGCTCTATAGCGCGTGCGCCGCCATCGATAACGGCTCTGCCGACGCCCGGGCGCTGGCTTCCATGGCTAAGCTCTTCTGCAGCGACTCTGCCATGGAAGTTACGACGGAGGCGGTCCAGCTTCACGGCGGCTCGGGCTATCTCGCCGACTTCCCCGTCGAACGGATGATGAGGGATGCGAAGATCACCCAGATTTACGAGGGCGTGAACGAGATCCAGCGGTTGATCATCGCGAAGCATGTCTACGATCGGGCGGGAGCGCGATAGCGCACATTTCCAAGCTCTTCCGTCCTTTAGCGGCGCCGGGCTAGCGCGGCGCCTGGGAGTTAAGTCGCCATGGTCTCCCCGAATACCCCCAGCCTGCAGGGCATCAGGGTTCTTGATCTGTCGAGGCTCGCGCCTGGCCCCTATGCGTCGATGATCCTTGGGGACATGGGCGCGGAAGTTGTTGTGGTCGGGGGCGGGCCGGGTAGTCTGCCCATTCCCGCCTTCGCTCGGGGCAAAGCGCTCATAAATCTGGATCTGAAATCTGGTCTTGGTCGAGAGGCTTTGCTGCGGCTTGTCACGACATCGGACGTCCTGATCGAAGGGTACCGCCCGGGTGTCACGTCACGGCTAGGCATCGACTACGACACATTGAAGAAAACCAACCCTCGCTTGGTCTACTGCTCCTTGACTGGTTACGGCCAAGACGGCCCTCTTTCGCAGGAGGCTGGCCACGACATCAATTATGTGGCGCTGTCTGGGGCTCTCGGCGCATTCGGCCCGGTGGGCGATGTGCCGAGTTTCCCCCTAAACCTTCTGGCAGACTTTGCGGGTGGCAGCCTGTTCGCTGTCATTGGAATTCTGTCCGCCCTTTACGCGCGGGGGCACAGTGGTCAGGGCCAGCATATCGATGCCGCGATGGTAGATGGTTGCTTGTCGCTTATGGCGATGCACTTCGCGGATTGGGGTAAACCAGTGCTACAGTCGCGTGGAGATGGCCTGGTTGCCGGCTCTTCTCCCTACTATCGCTGTTATGCTTGCTCAGATGGGAAGTTCGTCGCAATCGGACCTCTGGAACGTCGCTTCTTTGAGAATCTCTGGAACGGCCTCGGATTTCTCGATCCCGCTCCCCCTCAATTTGATCGAGGGGCTTGGCCGGAGATGGCCGACCGCTTTGCTGCTGCGTTCGCCACGCGTCCGCGCGACGAATGGGTGAGCCACTTTGCAGGCAAGGACGCCTGCGTGTCCCCGGTCCTGGATCCAGAGGAAGCCGTCGATCATCCTCACAATCGCGGCCGCCACGCCACGTTTGGACGCGAGGCTCCGGTTCGAGCGCCGATAATGCAAGGACTTGAAGGTGCTCCCCGAGAGATCGACCTAACTGACAAAACCACCCAGGTTCTGTCCGAGATTGGTTTTTCCGCCGAGCAGATCAAAGCTGCGCGCGGCGGAAATGCCCCCATTTCCGGTCTTGCCTGGCCGCCGTTTTGATGCCGGCGGAGAAAAAATGTAAGGCAGTTGAATTCGGCCTGATAATTAGTCCCATGGTCAATGCGAGCGAAGCTTCAAGGCGAACGGTATGACCGGAACCTCAGCCCAAAAAGTGAATAAGAAGGCGCTCCTTCGCGAAGAAAGCATCTATCGGCTTACCCAAGCCGCGTTTCGTATCGTCGTTTCGAAAGGCTATCAGGCGTGCACCCTCCAGGAGATAGCCGAAGCGGCGGGACTCACCAAAGGAGCGGTATATTTCTACTTTGAGAGCAAAGAGAATCTGCTTCTGCATCTCTTGGATGTCGCTGAGAAGGATATCGTCGATCCGCTTTTCGATCATCTCAAGAATCTTTCAGCCCCAGCTGCTGAAAAGATTGCTGCCTTCTTCAAATTCACATCTCGGCAGGGCATCGATAGACCTGATGAGCTCTTATGCTTGATCAAGATGTCGATCGAGAGCCGCAGCTCCACCGAAGTGGCAGATGTGAAAATATCGGCTATCTATCAGCGCATCTACCGAATGCTCGAAGAGATTATCGAGCGAGGAAAGCTCGCGGGCGAACTCGCGACGACGCTACCCACGAAGGAGTTCGCCATGCTCGTCGTCGCGACGCACGATGGCATGATGCTGGAGTGGCACCGTCGCGGCGGGAATATTGACGGTCGGCTGTTCGTGCGGACCGTCTGGCAGACGTTTCTCAACGGGATCGTGCCCCCTCCTCCGGTTGATCCCCATCTTCGCCCTTGCGTCCTTTTTGCTGACCGCTCTTGAACCAGCTGCTTGAGCCTGATTCCGACTTGATGCCTGTCCCAGGTGTGAACGCCGACACCGCCATCCCGAAGCTCACGTTTTTTCAGCTTGTTCGTCGGCGTGCGGGGCAACGAAGGCATGATCTCGATATAGCGCGGTACCATGAAGTGCGGCAGCCGGGCAGCCAGGAATGCCAGGATGTCCGCCGGTTCGAAGGCGCGGTCGAGAGCGACACAGAGCTTGATATCGTCATCGCCTTCCATTCCCGAAGGAACGCCGACGGCCGCGGCTTCGCGGACCCCGGTAAGCTGCAGCGCTGCAGCTTCGATCTCATACGATGAGATGTTTTCTGCTCGCCGCCGAATGCGATCCTTGATGCGATCGAGGATGAAAAAATACCCGTCATCGTCGCGCCATCCAGCGTCACCTGTGTGGAACCAGAGATTGCGCCAAGCCTCGACCGTCGCCTCAGGCGCTCCGAGATAGCCCGCGAAACTGGTCCAGGGGAGCCTGGGTCTCACGACTATCTCTCCGGTCTCGCCGGGGCGGAGCTCTCTGTCCGTCTCCGGGTTGACGATCCGCACATCGAACCAATCGTCCATTGGCTTTCCGCAGGATCCGAGGGGATGCCCGCCGTCAAAAGACGTCCAGCATGGGCAGGTCACCTCCGTCATCCCCCACATTTCGATGCCCCTCAGGTCAAACCGCTGCTCAAACGCGCGACCGATGGATTTCGGCAGCGGGCAGCACATCAAACGCCGAAGCCGGTGATTTCGATCGTCTGCTGCAGGGGCGGTTGCATGGATCATTTCGATCATGGGGCCGTGAGCGATGCCCACCGTTGCTCCAACGCGTCTTATCGTGGCCAACCAAGCTTCAGCATCGAATTTTCGATCCAGCACAAGGTGTCCGCCGGCTATGAATGTCGCGAGTACTCCCATGAACTTGCCGGCGATGTGATGAAGAGGATGCGCATTGTAGTACACGTCATCCGCAGAGAGCCTCGTGTTGACAATCACCTGGTGGGCGAGCAGGCAGACCTGTGCATTTGGCAGCAGCACCGCCTTAGACGGGCCCGTCGTACCTGACGTGAACATCACGACTGCGGGGTCTTGCGGCTCGACCTGGCGGGTCGGTAAGGGCCGTCGGGCTTCGACAATCTCTTCATACCGCGCGAATTGCAGGTGGTGGCCGTCGTCAGGCGCTTCACTCGATCCAACGAGGATAACGTGCGTCAGAAAGCGAAGCTGTTCGCGAACCTCGAGGAGGCTGTCGAGGAGCCTTGTGTCGACTAGCGCCACTTTCGGCTGCGTGGTGGCGAGCACATGGGTAAGCAGCTCGCCGCGGTAGGCGGAGTTGACCGTGACGTCGACCGCGCCAATGAGGCTGGCGGCCATCCAGCCATGGAGCGCGGGGATGCCGTTGGGACAAAGCACCGCGACCGTGTTTCCGACTGCGACTCCACACTCCGAGTAAAAGTGAGCAAGCGCCGACGCACGCTCAATGAACCGGCCATAAGTTTCGGTGGGTCCGCCAATCTCGCTGACAAATGGAAAAGCGGGAGATGACGCAAGCCGCCGGAGGGCTACTTCGCGGACCGTCCACCTATCAGGCGTCAGCATATCCAAGAGCGATCCGTTCATAGCTTCCTCCAAACGTTCTTCTTTTTCGCCCGTTTGATCCACCGGTCACAAGCCGGTTGCAAACTCAAAAAATATTACATACTATCCGGCTAGTATTCTTAGGACAGGCACTCTGATGACGCAAGCTAGCCCGCCATTGCCAACGTCCCGCGGCGCGCTTTCCGGAGTTCGCGTAATCGAGCTCGGCATGGTGATGCAAGTCCCGCTCGCTGGCCAGATGCTCGGCGACTATGGGGCCGATGTTATCAAAGTGGAGCGCCTGTCCCCTGGCGAAATTCTTCGGACGCTCGATCCGGTAGCCAACGAGAAGGGTGGCATCAGCTGCTATTATGCGGCGCTGTGCCGGAACAAGCGAAGCTTGGCCCTCGACATCAAATCTGAAGAAGGCCGCGATCTGCTTCTTCGCCTGATCGACAGTGCGGACGTCCTTCTTCACAACTTTCGTCCCGGAGTGATGGAGCGTCTCGGACTTTCGTTCGAGGACCTCGAAAAGCGGAACCCGCGCCTGATCTATGCCGTCGGCTACGCCTTCGGAGCCACAGGTCCGATGGCGAAAATGCCCGGCCAGGACATGCTGGCGCAGTCTTATAGCGGCTTCGCAATGAGCGGGGTCGAGGAAAGCGCAGTTCCCCAAATCACGAACACACCCATCATCGATTACATGACCGCCTTATCCCTGACCCAAGGCATCTTGGCCGCGCTGGTCGAACGATCCTCGTCCGGGCGGGGGCAGAAGATCGAAACATCGCTCCTCGATGTGGCCTTCGCCGCGCAAGTGCTGGAGCAGTCGAGCATCGCGATGCACAGCCAGCGCACGAGCTGGGTCAAGCAGTCGATGCGCTTTAAGACCACCGACGGGTGGCTCGTTGTGCTGACCCTCTTCCGCGACAACCCGCTAAGGGGGTTGTGCGCTGCTTTCGATGTGCTGGATTTCAGCGGGCAGCCAAAGTTCGCGACACGCGATCTCCAAGTCAAAAACATCGCAGAAATAGAGGAGTACTTTCGACCGCTCGTGGCCGAGTTTTCGACCGCCGAGTGCGTTGAAAGGTTGTCAGGCCAGGACATCCTGTGCTCGCCGATCAATACACTGGAGCAAGCCGCTGCGTCCCCGCAGATCCGCAACAACGGAATGGTTTGGTCGGTCCCCGTTTCCGGGTACGGCGACGTCGCACTTGCGGGCAACCCGGTCAAACTTTCGCGCACACCTCCTGAGCTCAGGATTTCGCCTGCGGAACTGGGTGCGCATGCCAGTGAAATTCTCGGCGAAATTGGGGTGGGCGAGGAAGAGTTCAGCTCCCTGAGAGTCCGTCCCGGAACTCATGACGCTCGCGCGATGCGGCGGATAAGAACCATGGCGGCGGCTGCGTAGAGGAAGGCCGTCGCGGAGGCGATGG
>NZ_JBHSLW010000072.1:0-1319 GCF_042657265.1 Allobosea eneae | reverse complement strand
GACAATCTATGGACGCCTCCCGCAGCAAGATGATTTCTGACGTCGACCCGGCATTGGGTGCGTAAATCTATCCGGCCTGTCGCTGGAGCGATCCCGCCCCGGGCCATGATGGGCTCCGCTGCTCTCCCCCTCATAACGCTATCGGCCTCGAAGGCCATGTCATAGGTCAGGGTCGAGAACGCGGTCCTTGCCGAGTGACCATCATCCTTCATCTCGCACGCATCATCGCTTGCGCGACGATCTCGATGCCCACATCAGGCGCGGGCGTAATCCTCCTGCCGCATCAACATTGCCCAGGCGATCCGAACGGTCTTGTTTGCCATGGCCACGATACCTTTGTTGAAGCCGCGGCGATCGATCACCGCCTGGAACCAGCGCGATCGCGGATCTGTCTTGGTCTTCAACCTCAACGCGACCGCTCTCGCGCCGTGCACGAGCTGTCGGCGCAGATAGTGGTTTGCGCGTCTCCCGACTCCGCCCAGACGGGATTTTCCGCCAGTCGAGTATTGTCGCGGAACCAGGCCGATCCAGGCCGCCATCTCCCTTCCCGACTGGAACTGTCGAGGATCGCCGATGCTGGCGGCGAGTGCCGTCGCAACAATTGGGCCCACACCTGGCAGTGTCATCAGGCGGCGGCAAGTCTCGTCCTCTCGGCAGATGGCGCTCAATCTATCGTCTAGCCGCTCGATACGCGCTTCCAGGCTCTCCAGCTCGTCAAGAAGCGCTTCGAAGGTCTCCCGCGCCATGGCTGAGACGCGGGCTTCGGCGAGTCCGCAGCGGACGCGTGGAAGAAGAAGCGCCGCACCTTTCGGATAGATCAGGCCGTATTCGGCCAGCAGACCACGCAGATGGTTGATCAAGCTGGTCCGTTGCGCCACGAGGCGATCTCTGACGCGGTGCAAGGACTGCAGATCCTGTTGCTCCTCGGTCTTGACTGGCACGAAACGCATCGTCGGCCGCGAAGCCGCATCAAAAATCGCTTCGGCGTCCACCGCGTCGTTCTTCGATCCGCGCACAAAGGGCTTGACGAAATGCGGATTGATCAGCCGCACCTCGTGTCCGGCAGCCATGAATAGGCGCCCCCAATAGTGGGCGGTCGCGCAGGCCTCCATGGCGATAACCGCCGGAGCTAGCTTCACAATCAAGGACGGCAAGCCCTGGCGGCCGACGCGCCGCGAGACGATCTCGCCGTCTGCGCTGATCCCATGCACATGAAATGACTGCTTCGCCAAGTCGATTGCCAGCATCCGCATGCCTCTTCTCCCACTCGCCAAAAGCCCTTAGTGAAGGGCGCGGAGCGGGAGGCGTCCATCCCATAA
>NZ_JBHSLW010000071.1:0-1271 GCF_042657265.1 Allobosea eneae | reverse complement strand
GGGGCGGGATCGCTCCAGCGACAGGCCGGATAGATTTACGCACCCAATGCCGGGTCGACGTCAGAAATCATCTTGCTGCGGGAGGCGTCCATAGATTGTCGTAGCTGTCGCCCACGCTACCGACGGAGGGCTCGATACCGGCCTCGGCGAGGCGCTCGGTGTATCGAATGCTGACGTATTGCGAACCCCTGTCGGAATGATGCACGAGGCCGCCGCGATGGACCGGCCGTCGCTCGTGCAGGGCCTGCTCCAGCGCGTCGAGCACGAAGCTCGCATGGGCCGTCCGCGACACCCTCCAACCAACGATCCGCCGAGCATAGGCGTCGATGACGAAGGCGACATAGACGAAGCCCGACCAGGTCGAGACGTAGGTAAAGTCCGAGAGCCAGAGCCGGTTGGGGGCCGGCGCATGGAACACCCGGTTGACATGGTCCAGCGGGCATGGCGCAGCCTTGTCCCGGACGGTCGTGCGGATCGGCTTGCCGCGAATGACACCTTGCAGGCCGAGGTCGGCCATCAGGCGTTCGACCGTGCAGCGGGCGACGTCGAACCCCTCGCGCAACATCTGTCGCCAGACCTTGCGGGCGCCATAGACTTCGAAGTTCGCGCCGAACACGCGCTCGATCTGCGGCTTCAGCTCCAGGTCCCGCTTCGCCCGAGCCGACTGCTTCCCCGGATCGATCCGCTTGGCGACATGCTCATGGTAGGTTGACGGGGCGATCGGCAGCACCTTGCAGATCGGCTCGACCCCATAGGCCCCGCGGTGATCGTCGATGAAGCCGATCATGACCGGTGTCGGCGGTCGAGCTCCGCCTGGGCAAAATACGCCGACGCCTTGCGCAGAATCTCGTTCGCCTGCCGCAGCTGTCGGTTCTCGCGTTCGAGAGCCTTGAGCTTAGCCGCCACCTCCGTCGTCAGCCCAGGCTTGCGGCCGCTGTCGACCTCGGCCTTCTTGATCCACTCGTTCAGCGTCTGTGCCGTGCAGCCGATCTTGCCGGCGATCGACGTGATCGCCGCCCAGCGCGACGGATGCTCGGCTTCGTGGTCCAGCACCATCCGCACCGCGCGGGCACGCACCTCAGGCGAGAACTTGTTCGTCGTCTTGCTCATCATAAGCCCCATCCTCTCAGGAATTGGGGCCTCCGACAAACCCGGGGCGGTTCACCCTCTTTAGCAGGCTGTTGAAGAAGTCAGACGCGTTCGCAGACGAAGCCTGACTCGTCGCCGTTGTGGATGTGGAAGTGCCCGACGAGGCGGCCGGCGGTGCCGAT
>NZ_JBHSLW010000070.1:0-19203 GCF_042657265.1 Allobosea eneae | reverse complement strand
GTGGCTGGGGTCCACATCGCTCGCTCCAAGATGGCCTGAACAACCCCTTGGAATCACGAGTGCCCCAGTCGCTCAACCCTTTCGGGACGGGCTCTCAGGCTTTCGACCTCGCGACGATGGCACTGCTGGACTATTACATCGTCCACACCGGCGACGCTGGCGGTCCACCGAGCCTCCACCCGGAGATCAATGCCCGCGCCGGCGAGTATTTCGTGCGCCGACACCTAGTCGAACAGGGCTTACTTTTGATGGTCCGCGCATCGCTCGTCGAGCAGGTATTTTCAGGCAGCGGTATCGCCTTTCGGGCCCATGAAACGGCAACGGCGATGATCGATCTGCTCGGAAGCACCTATAATCGCCGCCTCACCGAAGCGGCTCAATGGTTGGCGCAGGAAGCTATCGACAAAGGCGTAGACTCGCTCATCCAAGACCTGAAGAACGGCCTTGAGCGCTGGTCTCACGAAATCGTCGGGAGAGCGACTGATAATGGCTGATCGGCGCAGAATTATCATCGACCAACTGATGTTCACCGGACCCGAGCGAACCCCGGTTTCGATTCAATTCAAGTCGGGCGTTAACATCATTTGGGGCGCGTCGAACACCGGCAAGTCGTTCGTGCGCAAATCGATCGACTACCTTCTTGGCGGCGAACTTCCGACCTTGCCTCCCGAAGGCAAGGGCATGGACAACTATCTCCTCTGGCTCACTCTCCCCGGTAATCAGAAGGTGACGTTGCGGGCATCCGCGCTGGGCGGCGACATCTACAAGGCCGAAGGGCATCTCCAAGCCGTCGATGAAGGCTCGCCTAGTTATGAGATCTTTTCGCGTAAGCACGTCACTTCGCCCAACGTCTCGCGCTTTCTCCTCTCCAGCGTCGGTTATCGCGAAGCACAGCTCTTAAAGAACGAGCGGGCCGAAAAGGCGCCGTTTTCGCTGCGCGTCGTCATGCGCTACCTTCTCATCGACGAGACGAGGATGATCGATGAGAAGAGCCTGCTGCTCGCGCACAACACCACGGTAACCTCGGAAGACAAGGGCCTTCTCAAATTCCTGCTCACCGGCGTCGATGGCTCCTCGATCGCGCAGGTGCGTTCTGGCGATCAGCTCAGAGCAGCAAAAGAGGCGCAGATTGAGCTTCTCTCCCAAATGGCCGATCAGTTGCGGAACGTGATCGACGATACCGTGGAAACCGCTGCGGTCGTTGCCGATCTGACGGCAGCCGAGCGGGAAAAAGCAGATCTTCTCCAAGTAGTGGAGGAACGCCAGAATCGTCTGGATGCATTAGCGCTTGAGGAGCGTTGCCTCGCCGATGACATTAAAGGCTATCAGGCACGGATCGCGGAGCTGAATGCTTTGAAAGTGCGATTTGATGAGCTCGCACGCGTCTATGCCTCAGATATCGATCGTCTCGAAGGTCTGGAGGAAGGCGGCTTTCTTCTGCAGCGCTTCGCCTCGATCAACTGCCCGCTATGCGGGGCTTCGCCCGGCCATCAAAAACACGACCATGGTCTTGGCGGCATCGAGGAGCAGCGCCACGCTGTCGAGTTGGAAATGGAGAAGATCCGCGTCGAAGCCCGTGACCTTGGCGCGGCGCTCGCCGATGCCGATGCCGAAATCAAGGAAGTCGAACGGCTCATTGGCTTGGCAGGTAACCGTTTGGACGAAGCGCGCCTTGCTCGACTCCAGGCTACGCAGAGCGAGGTGTCTGCGCGATCCATCTTCCTCAGCGCGAGCGCGCGGTGTGAGAAGCTTGAATCCGACCTGGATAACCGTCGCCGGGTTAAGGAGCTTGAGATACGAATTGCACGCATCAAGGCCACAGCCGTACAGGCGAGGCAACGCGCCGATGGCATCGACGTCAATCTCGACCTGTCGAACAGCGAAGCGCACGAGCTCTCGTCTGCCGTGAAGCAGGTTCTGAAAGCGTGGAACTATCCCGGCGCCGACGCGGTACATTTCGAGAAGGGCGACCAGGACATCGTTGTCGATGGCAAGCGCCGCCGCGATAATGGCGCGGGGGTCCGAGCGCTTCTGCATGCCGCCTTCAAAATCGGCGTGCTAGTCTTTTGCATAGAGAGGGGACGGCCACATCCGGGGTTCGTCATTTTGGATTCGCCGCTGTTTGCCTATCGTCCTGCGGAAGAAGAACAGTTCGAGGATCTCACTGACGACGAATTGGAATTGCGCAAAGCCGATGTGGCCACGCACTTCTACCGGTATCTTCAGGGCATGGCCGACCAAGCCCAGTTCATAGTGAGCGAGAACCACAAGTCCGATCAGGAAGTCGTCACGCCATACGCGAATTATCAGTTCACTAAGAACCCGAGCATCGGCCGCGCTGGTCTGTTTGTATGACGGTCCTGAAAGCTGCCCTTTTCGCAAGGCGTCAACATCGCTGAGATGGAGTGGGTTCTTGCCCTGCTCGACCCGGATCAGCATGCGGGCGCTGTCGATGTCAGCGACCTTGAGGTTGGCGATCTCCGAGACGCGCAGGCCACAGCCATAGGCGATGCTGAGCGCCGCCCGGTCCTTCAGGCTCCGCGCATGCGCCAAGAGCAGCGCGACCTCCTGTGTGTCGAGCACCACCGGCAGCCGCTCCGGCGTCGGGATCCGGGCCATGCGGTCTCCGAAGCCGATCCGTCCCAGCGTGACATGGAAGAAGAAGCGCAGCGCCGTGCAGGCCAGGTTCATCCGCGCGTGGCTGGCACCGAGCGAAGCCAGGTGAAGCTGATAGCGCCGTAGATCCTCAGGCTCGGCCCGGTCCGGCGGCAGGCCCAGAAAGGTCGTGAACTCACGGACCTGCCGGACATAGTCGCGCTGCGTGTGCTCGCCGAACCGGCGGATGGTCATGTCCTCGATCATCCGCCGGCGCAGCGGACTGACGGTAACGGCATCGATCATGGAAACCTCCGAGGATCACGGGAAACGACCCCGAAATCCTCGCATGCAGCGCCTCACAGGCGAAATCTGAGCCACGACATCGCCGCAGGCCCTGCCGCGAGAGCGGCTTAGTCCTGTGGCGCGAGGCTGACGGTAAGGCTCTCGTGACCACCATCCGCGCGGTGCGCCCCGGCGCGAGGCAGGCAGCATTCCGAAGCGGTTCTTCATAAGTCTTTTTAGCGTCAGCAGCGTCAGTTTCCAGCGCCGACATCGGACGAAGGTGACGCTACTGACGCTACTGACGCTGCGGCCCGACTGGCGGCGCAGGTCGCAGAGCGATGATGCGCGTGCCACCAATTCCTTCTCGAGACTGCTCCATCACGATCCCATTGAAGGACAGCAGCGATTCCTTTGAGTTGAGGTGGCGCGACAGGTGGTGAGGGGCGCCGGGCAGGATGCGCTTGAAGCCGATCTCATCGCGAAATACCTGGAGGAGGGTGCCGAGCAGCTCGGTCGCGGTCCCCTTGAAAGATCCCTTCGCCTGCACGAACCGAACGACCATGTCGATGACGGGATCGTGGTCGAGGAGGTCGTCGTTTTGGCTAAGGCGATTGGCTTCCAATGCCCGGGCAAAGCTTCCAGCCTCCCGGTAATAGGTCTCGGCCGCCGACGCGATGACGGCGAAGTCGGCGAGGCGATGATCGCTTTCGACGGTTGTCGTCGCCCGATTTCGCAGCGCGTGGGAGAGCATATCGAGGAGGGCACCCAATATTTTCGGCCGATCGCGTTCGAACGCGTTGAGCAGTTGTGCCAACGGCCGATGCTTCTCGATCGGGGGCAGCCGAATGGTGATGGCCCGGCTGGACAGGTCCGGGCGGCCGATGACGGAGTCGATCCCCGTGATGATCACGGGCGCATGGGCGGGAATGATGTGCTGCTCCCCGTTGGTTGTATATTTCCGTCCGCGATGACTGCCGCCTGTCGTGACGCGGCAAATCGCGTCGGAGTGCTGGGGGCTGAGAAATGACACATTGTCGAAGACGGGGAGGTAGTCTTGTGCCGCCGCGATGAACAGGTTTGTCTCATTGGTCGGTAGGCCACCCGGATCTTCGACCTGGGGGTCGATGAGGCGCATGATGAAGCAGGCGGTCTCGGTCTTCGCGGTGCCATGGCCGCCTGTGATCTGCAGGACCGGGAAGGGGAGACCCGGCACCATGCATCCGATCACGAAGGAGACGACGAGATGGAAGTCATCGGCGTCCGGCACATTTACGTAACGCTGCAGGAGTTCGATGCTGCCGCCACTAACCGGCACCGGTAAGGGCGCCATATTGGCCAGCTTCTCGAAACGGACCGGCGGACTGGAGGTCAAGCGCCAGCCGCGCTCGTCGATCTCGACATAGCGCCCGTCCGGATCGCGGAGATCGAGATAGATGTTGCCGCCATGGGCGCACCACCGCCGGCCGACCGCGCCTGGCCCTGCCTGGTTGGCTTTTCGCTTGAGGTGTCGCCAGACCGCGTTGATGGTGGCCGGCGCGAGCAATCGCCCGGAGTCCCGGTCGAAGAGGTCGTGAAGCACGTCGGCGGTTCGCGTGGAATGGGCCGACCAGGCCTCCGCCTGCGACTGCTTACGCATAAAGACGTAGGCTCGCCCCTCGTGGCGGCATACGCCCAGGTGCTCGTCGGCCAGACGTCGCAGCCGATCGACGTCCTTTTCCGGCGGCTTCGCCGCGCTCAGCAGCGCCTCGAGGGCACCAAACCCTTCGAGCTGCGGTGCGGATCGGTCCGGGCGCCTGGAGGGTTTCCCGTTATCGGATTGGCCTCGGCCGCCCGGAAAGACGATGAGGTTCGGTCCGGACGGCTGGCCGGGCACCTTTTCTTCGTCTTCACCGTCGTGCTCGTCAGCCATACGCAACCGATCCTGCTACAGACTCACGATGGCGAATTCATCGCGAATCATGATGTATGATTTGAACCACAGTACCATGAGGTCATTCGGTGCCAAAGCAGGGTGAGCGAGACGATGGAATCGTCGGAGCTGAGAATTGGCTGAAGCTCGCGGACGAGATCTTCTCGACCTTCTCGCAGGCGCCACACGGAGCTAAGGAAACCGTGCTGGCCAGCGCGGCCGCCAAACATGGTGTTTCTCCCCAGACGCTTCGGCGGCTACTTGCCGCGCGGCAGTTTCTCGATCGTCTGCTCCAGACGGAGCCGGGACTGGCACAGGCACTCCGAACCTCCAGCTTCGCAGCAGTCGAAGTTATTGCCCGGTGGGCCCGCTGGGACAGACTCGCTGCCGCGGACGCCGCCCGTAAGCTCCTGGCCGAGAAAACGAGCGTCCGACAACTCGCGACGGCGGAACAGACCGCGCGGAAGCACAAGGGAAATACCGGCATCCAACGTTTGCCGATGGACGTGGCTCTCCAGGCGGCTACCACAATTACGAGGGAAGTGTCGGCCCTCCTGGGGCGCCAGCTTCATGTCACCTGGGCCTCGCATGCCTATCGCACGGCAGTTACAGGCGCACGTGAGCCGAGCATGTTCGTGCATCTACGAGAGCAGTTCGGGATCGGTCCGTCCGGCGTCGCGCTGGTCCTCGATGACGACCAGTTCACGCGAGGAGAGATCGCCGTGGCGATCCTGACGCGCCATCCAAAGGTCCATGCTTTTTCGACGCTTTCGATGCTGGCGGGTCTCGGGCATCAAGGTTTTGGCGGGCTGCTCGTCTGCTTCGAACCAAAGCTGATTTCTTGGCTCCAGGGCCTCGCGCGTGCGTTTTCTCCAGCCCAGGTCGGTGTGCTCGCCCTGGATCCAGACATCCTCCTCGGGCTCGGCAGCGAGGAGAACGGCGGCGGCTTGTAGGGTCGGTTCCGGAACGAGCCAGCCGCTTCAAAGCTTTTGAATGCGATGATGTTTGAAGTGGACGACGATCTCTGCGTGGTCGGAATCTGGGAACACTGAGACACGACGCTTCAATCTCGGTCATGACACGCCGGTTGATACCGACGTGATACGCCCGAGATGTCGCACATTCATTTTCCAGATAAGCCTGATGCGCGGTCATCGCTCCGGACCGCCCCTGCGGATGCTCCGGCTTCGCTGACCGGCGCGCCGGTTTGCTGGCGGGGGCTGGGGTATGGGTGCGCCACGTTTACGGTTGCGGTGGATCCGCAGTCGGGTTTTCTCGGCATGTGCTGCCTTGCTGGCGGCTTTCTGGCGGATCACTCGCTGGCGGAAGAAGCTGCGCGTCTCGTCCGCAAGCTCCCGGGCCATCTGGGACCGCTCCAGCGTCGCCTCCCAGTCTGCGGTGGCACGCAGACGTCTGGCACTGGAATAGCTCGGGATCGTGGCGACGGCGACACCGGCCGCAGCGAGTGCGGGGATCAGGCCCGCTCCGGTCGCCAAGATGCCGATCGCGACGAGATAGAATGCAGCCTTCCGGATTTCGCGGGTCCCAAACAGCTTCGCGGCGATGAATGCGCGGTTGACGCGGGCGCGCCGAATGCGGTCGCGCTGCCGGTATCGGCTCTTGACCGAGTCCTGGCGAGTCCGCAGGTCGTCGCGCTCTTCGGCCGAGAGACGCGCGGCGAGCCGGGCTCTTCCCTTCCTAGCTTTCGCGGCTTCCGCGTGTTCTCCGTCGGCTTCCATCTCGGCGACCATCCGGTCGAATTCGATAAGGACCGCATCAGCGCTGCGCGGGAGTGCATCCTTCCGCAGGTCGGCCTTTGTCTCGGCCAGCGGAGGAAGCTCGCCGAAGCTGGCGCCGATGGCAATCTCGCGAAACCGTGGCCCGTCGCCGTGCAGCGCCAGGCGATTGAGATGGCGGGTGAGGCTGGTCGACTTCAGCGTCTCGACATCAACGAGCATGACGATGGGTACGCCGGCGATACGCTGATCACCTGCCGCGAGGCAGAATCCCATAGCATCGAGTTCGAGGCGAAGCCGGGACATATCATTCCCGGATTGACGCCAGGCCTGCCGGAGCCGTTCGTCAAGCAGCACCTGATCAACGCCAAGTCGATCGTTCTGCCGGGTCTCGGCTTTGGACGTTCGCCGGCCTTTTTCCGCCACCGGGCCCTGTGCCGCGATCTCGGCCAGGTTGGCGAGCCCGCGCTCGCGAAGGAGTTCGGCCGTGCGTTCGACGCGGGTGCTCGGCTGGATTTTCTCGCCGAGTTCGATCTCGAACCGGCGGGCGAGCATTTCATCACGGTCGCCGGACCGATTGAACCGCAGCGCCCTACCGGTGGCCTCCGATACCATCGAATAGACCACGTGATAATGCCGCGCACGCTGGCCCTTCTCGTGCTCGACAACCAGACGGGCGCTGCCTTCGGGAATGCCGTACTCCTTCTCGATTGCCCGCAGCACGTTCTCCACCTCATCCGTGCTGAGCATTCGCCCCGGCGATATGACGATATGCACGACCTCGCGCTTCATGCGGGCGACCCGGTGCGCCGGCGCTGCCAGCATGCGCAGGGCCAGCGTGACGTCATGCGGGACATCCCGGCTGAGATCGGCACGGACGATGACGCGCTCGTTCGAGCCGCGACCGGCGTCCATCAGATGGCGACCGAGACCGCCCAGTCTCCTCGGGATGCTCTCGAGATACATCACGCATCGTCCTCTATGCGCAGCAGGTCGAGGATGCGCGTGATCAGCGCCTCCAGCGCTACGCGCATCATCGCGACGTCCGCCGCGATCTGCGTGGCGCCAGGGTTCGAGTTCGTGGCTCGCGCAATCTGGTTGAGGTTGCGGCCCTGGGCCTTGAGCTCCTCCAGGATGGCGTCGAGCTGGACGGCGTTCGCCGCAGCGCGCCGAACCTTCGGCGCCCGCATCTGCGAATCCACGGCCTTCAGCACCAAGGCACGGACCCAGATGCCGACCGGCATGCCGGCGACCTCGGCCACGGTCGTAAGCTTGGTGTGCGTGGGCTCATCGACCCGGAACGCGACCAGGTGGGGGAAGCGGTTCTTCTCGCTCATCTCGATCTCCGATCTCGGCGAAGCCGGCGCCGAAGGGCGCACGCGGCTTTGCTGGGTTGGGGGTTCCACAGGGGGCAGCGCCCCTTTGGCAAGAAAACCGTGTTGCTGGTTTCCAGTTAACACGGGCCGGACTTGCCTAATCAAAGATCAAATCAGGCCATATTCCAAGTTATATTATTCGTATCAGTGTCATTCTAGCGAAAATATCGCGAGAATATTAGTATATATTTCTGATACAGCTCAGATACGTATCTGTAATCAATCTGTATATCAAAAATACATTTCGACTTACTTCTCAGAATTTGCAATCGATCGTTGCAGGAGCGTGCGATGAAGACTGCGAAAGCCAAGGGCAGGAAGGTCACGGATCGGCGTTCGGCCGAGGAGATCCAGCGTGCCTTCTCCGCGCGCGCCGAGGAGGTCGCCGCCGATCACGTCGTCAGGCCGCGTTACGGCTGGGAGGTCGTCGCAATCAACGTCCAGACGATCGATAAGCTCAGGCTGCTCGAAAAGGACTGGGGCGAGATTGCCGACGAACTTCGGCAGGCATCCGGTTTCCCCGACCTCGCCGCGAATTCTGTCCGCGTCAACCGGTCTCGCCTTGGGACGGGGTTCTACGACGACAAACTCGGCGCGCTCGGACTTTGCAGGGTCAACGACCGGATCGAGCCCATCCGTCCTGCAAACCCGCAATCTGAGGGTCCCAACAACGTTTCTGAAGCGACGCCCACGAGAGAGCCGACGGGCCCGACAGTCGGTACGGGAAGTGTCGGTGGCCAGAGCCAGGCATCGCTTTCAAGCCCCGCGGTCCTGGATGCCGCTCACGAGACGCCAGCCGTCGGCCAGGCCTTGAGGGCAGGGGTGGGATCATCGCGAGGCGCTGCCCGCGGCAGCACCGGCGGCCCCGCCAGTCGATCCGGCCAGCGCGGGCGACGACGCTGAAAACGATATCGATGCCGGTGCCGCAGCACCGCGCAACCCGGATGTCGGCGGATCTCCGCCGACATCGCGCGCTTCTTCTGGCGCGCGGTTTCAGCTCAAAACGCAACCGAAATAGGAGTTTACGATGTCCAACGATCGTCGCGCCGACTCGACCAGGGCGGCGGCCCTCGGGAGCACCACGCTGAGCGGACCGCCCGGGGAGGCTGAGTCCGTGTTCATGTTCTACTCCGGCAAGGGCGGGGTCGGTAAGAGCACCGAGGCCGCAAATCTGAACCACCATTTCCGCCGGCTCGGCAAGATGCCGACCCTGGTCGACGGCGATTTCGTCGTTCAGGATTATATCCTCGCGCATCACGAGGAGCAGGAATGTCACGGCCTGCGGATGTCGGAGGAGGAGGGGTACACAGCCCTCGCCGAGGTGATCACGGAAGCCGAGCCGACGTCGCCGATCATCGTGTCCTGTCCGGGAGCCCAGGTCGAAGTCTTCAACGACCATGTCCAGACGATCCTGTTCGCCGCGCGTAGCGTCGGGCGCAAGGTCTTTGTGCTCTCGCCGCTCGACCTACACGTCAACTCCTACGACCATGTGCCGGATCTGGAGACGGCCGCGCAGGGCGCCGAGATCTACCTACTCCGGCCGCGCTGGTTCGGCCGCCCCGACCAGTTCCGCCAGCTCAACCAGTCCGAGTTGGGCAGGCGGTATCTGGCCGCGGGGCGCGTCATCGACGTGCCGCTGCTGCCGGAGGCTCTGTCGCGCGCGTTCAAGGACGACCATCATTCGCTGAGCTGGATCGAGCAGCACGGTTCCGGCGGGGAGCGCGCCTCGCTCGAAGGGTGGCGGGAGAAGTCGCGTCTCGCCTATGCCCGGTTCCTGGGCTGATCGTCATGGACAGGGCTTCACTCGATGGCGCCGCGCGAGAGCTTCTCGGGCGGCCCCTCACGGACGATGAGGCTGCCTTCATCGCGAATGCGTGCACGACCATGCGTTTGGGCCAGGGCGATGTCCTGCTCAGCCTTCTGATCGTGTACGCGTCGCTGATGACCTTCCTCGGCCGCACGATCGCTGCAGTGGAAGCGTCGCGTTCGCCCTCGGCGTGGCTCGCCCGCCATCGCGGTCTGGTGATCGCGCTTTTCCTCGCGGTGTTGGCCCTGGCGGCGGGCGCCTTCGCGCTTGGCCAGGCCAGCGTGCCCGAGCCGGCCCAACGCGATATCGCGAAGGTCCTGCATTGGGCCTTCTCTGAAGAGGGAGCGCGGGCGCGGCGCATGTCCGATAGCGGCGTTCTCAAGCTCCTTGAGGACTGTTCGATACCTGGATGGCGGATGGAGGACGATGTGTGCAGGCCGGGGCCTGACCCCTCGACCGGTGCCATCTGGGGCATCCGCACGCTGATCAAGCCCTGAACTTCGCCATCGGGAGATCGCTCATGTTTTACAAGAATGCCATGCCGAAGGTTTCGGCGGAAAATGCGGTCCATGTGGATCCAGGGCGGCACCAGCTCGGCCACGGCGCCTCCGACCAGGCAGCCCCCGACGGGCAGCCTCGCCGCCACGCGCGCATTCCGGCCTGGCCGATTCTCATCATTCTCAGCATCGGCTGCTTCGGGTTGGGACACCTTCACGCCACGCTGCAGACGCTCCACAGCGACCGGCGCGCGCTGATCTGGGCTCTGTCCAGCGAGGGCGAGCGTGCCCGTCGCCTCGCTCCCAGCGGGCTGCTGCAGGCCGTCGAAGCCTGCACTGTCCCGAGCCAGTCCAGAACCAGCGCCTGCTGTTCCGCGCTGCCGGGCCTCGTCAACGGCGAGACCTGGGCCTTCTGCGCCAGCCCCATCCGCTAACCCCCATCATCAGGAAGGACGACGTCATGTTCGACAAAGCCATGTTCAAAGAGCAGTTCCCCGCCACCTGGCGCGCCGCCATGGCGTACAGGAGACAGCAGGGGCGCTGTGACCTCCCCGAGGGCCGCGCCATCGAACCCGTCGGCGTGGGGCCCGCCGCCATGCCGGGGACGCCCGGGCCGAACGCGATGGGCAGCGGGCGGTCGCTCCAGCTCGCCATCACCGCTTGTGATGGCGACGCCATCGTCATCCGGATCGCCCGCGACGGCGATGGCTTTACCGCGATCGTCGACCTGGATCGCCACCCGCTCCTGGACAGGGTCGAGGGAGAAGCGCGATGAGCGACGAGCCCGTCAAGGCGCTGACCGACGCCGACATCATGGTGGCGCTCGCCCAGGAAGACGCCGAGCTGTCGCGCTGGAAAACGCGCACCTATGCGACTCTGGCGACCCATGCCGGCCGTCGCACCCTCCCTGTTCGCGGTCAGGAGTTTGGATCCTGGCTTCGCCTCAAGTTCCGCGACGCGCAGGGGCGCAGCGCCCCGGCCGGCGCCGTCAAGGCCGCCATCACCACGCTGGAGGATCTCGCCAGCCTGGAGCCCGAGCACCGTCAGAAGCGGTCCGACGAGTGAACGCTGAATCTTACTTGCCGGCTTTGGCGAGTCCGGCGTCGAGCTCGGGCAGGACGGTGAAGAGATCGCCCACCAGCCCGTAATCGGCGATCTGGAAGATCGGCGCTTCCTCGTCCTTGTTGATGGCGACGATGACCTTCGAGTCCTTCATGCCCGCGAGATGCTGGATCGCGCCGGAGATACCCACCGCGATGTAGAGCTCGGGGGCGACCACCTTGCCGGTCTGGCCGACCTGCCAGTCGTTCGGAGCATAGCCGGCATCGACCGCGGCGCGCGACGCGCCCATCGCGGCGCCGAGCTTGTCGGCGACCGGCTCGATCACCTTGCCGAAATTCTCGGCCGAGGCGAGCGCGCGCCCGCCGGAGATGATGATCTTGGCCGAGGCCAACTCCGGACGGTCGGACTTCGCGACCTCCTCGCCCTTGAAGGACGAATTGCCGGGGTTTTCGGCCGCCGAGACGGACTCGACCGTAGCCGAGCCGCCTTCGCCCGCCGCCGCGAAGGAGGCGGTGCGGATGGTGAGCAGCTTCTTGGCGTCGGTCGACTGCACGGTCTGGATGGCGTTGCCGGCATAGACCGGGCGCTCGAAGGTGTCGGGCGAGACGATGCCGCTGACATCCGAGACCTGCATCACGTCGAGCAGGGCGGCGACGCGCGGCAGCACGTTCTTGCCGGTCGTGGTCGAGGGCGCGACGATGGCGTCGTAATTGCCGGCGAGCTTGACGATCAGCGCAGCCAGCGGCTCGGCCAGCGCATGGCTGTAAGCGGCGTCATCGGCAAGCAGCACCTTCTCGACGCCGGCGAGCATGGCGGCCGCATCGGCCGCGCCCTTCGAACCCTGGCCCGCAACGAGGATGTAGACGGGGCCGCCGAGCTTGGCGGCGGCGGTCAGCGCCTTGGCGGTGGCGTGCTTGACGGAAGCGTTGTCGTGTTCGGCGATCAGCAGCGTGGTCATCAGATCACCCCGGCGGTCTTGAGCTTGGAGACGAGTTCGGCGGCATTGGCCACCTTGACGCCGGCGGAACGGCCGGCGGGCTCGACCGTCTTCAGAACCTTGAGGCGGGGCGCGACATCGACGCCGAGCGCATCGGCCGAGGTCTCGTCGAGCGGCTTCTTCTTCGCCTTCATGATGTTGGGCAGCGAGGCATAGCGCGGCTCGTTGAGACGCAGGTCCGTGGTCACGATCGCCGGGAGCTTGAGCGAGACCGTCTGCAGGCCGCCATCGACCTTGCGGGTGACGTCGACGCTATCGGCTGACAGTTCGACCTTCGAGGCAAACGTGCCCTGGCCCCAGCCGAGGAGGGCTGCGAGCATCTGGCCGGTCTGGTTGCAATCGTCGTCGATCGCCTGCTTGCCGAGGATGACGAGGCCGGGAGCCTCCTGCTCGACGACCTTCTTCAGCAGCTTGGCGACGGCGAGCGGCTCGACGTTTGCCTCGACCTTCACGAGGATGCCGCGGTCGGCGCCCATGGCAAGCCCGGTGCGGATCGTCTCTGCGGCCTGCGCCGGGCCGATCGAGACCACGACGACTTCGGTCGCCTTGCCGGCTTCCTTCAGGCGCAGCGCCTCTTCCACCGCGATCTCGTCGAAGGGATTCATCGACATCTTGACGTTGGCGAGCTCGACGCCGGAACCGTCCGCCTTCACGCGGATCTTCACGTTGTAGTCGACAACCCGCTTGACGGGCACCAAGATCTTCACTGGATTTTCCTCCACCTCTCAGAGCGGCTTCTTGACGGCCTTGGCGATGACGCCGACGATGCCTTCGCGGAAGAGCAGGACGCAGAGCACGAAGATCACGCCCTGGACGACGGTAACCCATGCGCCGAGCGTCGCGAGATAGTTCTGCATTGCGACGATGACGATGGCGCCGACGATCGGGCCGAAGACGGTGCCGAGCCCCCCGACCAGCGTCATCAGCACGACTTCGCCGGACATGGTCCAATAGACGTCGGTGAGCGAGGCCAGCTGGAAGACGATGGCCTTGGTTGCGCCGGCAAGGCCTGCGAGCGTCGCCGAGAGCACGAAGACCATCAGCTTGTACTGGTTGGCGCGATAGCCGAGCGAGATGGCGCGGGGCTCGTTGTCGCGGATCGCCTTGCAGACCTGGCCGAAGGGCGAGTGGATGATGCGGTAGATCAGCAGCAGGCCGCCCATGAAGATGGCGGCGACGAGCCAGTAGAGCGCGCGGTCGTCGGCGAGGCTGATCAGGCCGAGGAACTTGCCGCGCGGCACGGCCTGGATGCCATCCTCGCCGCCGGTGAAGCGTGGCGTCTGCAGCGAGAAGAAGAACACCATCTGGGCGAGCGCCAGCGTGATCATCGCGAAATAGATGCCTTGCCGCCGGATGGCGAGCGCGCCGAAGACGAGGCCGAGGACGGCGCCCACGGCGGTGCCGAGCAGGATCGCAAGCTCCGGCGTCAGGCCCCAATGCTTGGCGGTATAGGCGCTGACATAGCTCGCCATGCCGAAATAGGCGGCATGGCCGAAGGAGAGCAGGCCGCCATAGCCGAGCAGGAGATTGAAGGCGAGCGCGAACAGCGCGAAGCACAGCACCTTCATCACGAAGACGGGATAGGCGACGAACGGTGCGACCACGAGCACCGCCGCGATCGCGATGAACAGGTTGCGATGCAGGCGCGCGGTGCCGTCGTCGGTCTCGCTGAGGGCGACGCCGCTGGCGGATGCGTCGGTCGAGGCAAGGTCGGTCATGGTCTTATCCTTGCGTCAGGCCGTGCGGCCAAACAGGCCGGCGGGCTTCACCAGGAGCACCAGCACCATGATCACGAAGATCACGGTCGCGGCGCCCTCCGGGTAGAACACCTTGGTCAGGCCCTCGATCAGGCCGAGCGAGAAGCCGGTGACGATCGCGCCCATGATCGAGCCCATGCCGCCGATCACGACGACCGCGAAGACGACGATGATGAGGTCGCCGCCCATGTTCGGGTTGACCGAGTAGATCGGCGCGGCGAGCACGCCGGCGAAGGCCGCGAGCGCGACGCCGAAGCCATAGGTCAGCGTCACCAGCAGCGGCACGTTGATGCCGAAGGCCTGGGTCAGGGTCGGGTTTTCGGTTGCGGCCCGCAGATAGGCGCCGAGCTTGGTCTTCTCGATCAGGAACCAGGTGCCGAGGCAGACGACCAGCGAGGCGGCGATCACCCAGGCGCGATAGTTCGGCAGGAACATGAAGCCGAGATTCTGGCCGCCGGCGAGCTGCGGTGGGATGGCATAGGGCAGGCCGGACGAGCCGTACTGGTTGCGGAACAGGCCCTGGATGATCAGCGCCAGGCCGAAGGTCAGCAGCAGGCCGTAGAGATGGTCGAGATGGGCGATGCGCTTCAGCAGCAACCGCTCGATCGCAACGCCGGTCGCGCCGACGATGATCGGCGCCAGCAGCAGGGCCGCCCAGTAGTTGATGCCGAGATAGTTCAGGCACATCCAGGCGACGAAGGCGCCCATCATGTACTGCGCGCCATGGCTGAAATTGATGATGTTGAGCAGCCCGAAGATCACCGCCAGCCCGAGGCTGAGGATGGCGTAGAACGAGCCGTTGATCAGGCCGAGAAGGACCTGGCCGAACAGCGCCTGTGGCGGAACGCCGAGAAGTTCGAACATGCGCGTCTCAGATCATGGGGTCGAAGGAGGCTCGGACGGAACGCCCGAGGCATCCCGGCCGTGCGGTAGCGGCGATTGCGGGCCTGGAGGTCGTCATGGTCGGGCTTGACCCGACCATCTCGGAAACCAGAGGCTTCTGGTCATGAGATCCTCGGGGCAAGCCCGAGGATGACGCTCCGGCGGAAGCGTTACTTGACGAGCGAGCAGCCGGTCTCGGCCAGCGGCTGGAAGGCCTGCTCGGCCGGCAGCACCGAGACCTGCTTGTAGTAGTCCCACGGGCCCTTCGACTCCGCGGGCTTCTTGACCTCGTAGAGATACATGTCGTGCATCTTGCGGCCATTCGGGCGGATCGAGCCCTTGCCGAACAGCGGGTCGTCCGTCGGCATCTCCTTCATCTTGGCGACGACGGTCGCGCTGTCCTTGCTCTTGGCGGCCTCGACCGCCTTCAAATAGTGCAGCAGCCCGGAATAGACGCCGGCCTGCACCATGGTCGGCTTCTTGCCGCCGTTGAGCTTGGCGAACCGGTCCGACCAGGCGCGGGTGCCGTCGTCGCGATCCCAGTAGAACGACTCGGTCAAGACCAGGCCCTGTGCTGCCTGCAGGCCGAGCGCATGCACGTCACTGATGAAGACCAGGAGCCCCGCGAGCTTCTGGCCGCCGGCGACGATGCCGAACTCGCCCGCCTGCTTGATCGCGTTGGTAGTGTCGCTGCCGGCGTTCGCAAGGCCGATGACCTTGGCCTTCGAGGCCTGCGCCTGCAGCAGGAAGGACGAGAAATCCGTGCCGGGGAAGGGCGTCTTAACCGAACCGACGACCTTGCCGCCCGCCTTGGTGATAGTCGCAGTCGCGTCGCGCTCCAGCGCATGGCCGAAAGCGTAGTCCGCGGTCATGAAGAACCAGCTGTCGCCGCCCGCCTTCACCATGGCGCCACCGGTGCCCTGCGCCAGCGCGTAGGTGTCGTAGGTCCAGTGGACGGTATTGGGGCTGCAGGCCTTGCCGGTGAGGTCCGAGGTGCCGGCGCCCGAATTGATATGGACCTTGTTCTTTTCGCGGGTGATCTGGCTCACCGCCAGCGCGACCGAAGAGGTCGGCACGTCGAGGATCAGGTCGACGCCGTCCTGGTCGTACCACTGCCGCGCGATGGTCGAGCCGACATCCGGCTTGTTCTGGTGGTCGGCCGAGACGATCTCGACCTTGATGCCCTTGTCCGCCGCCTTGAAGTCCTAGACCGCCATGCGTGCCGCCATCACCGAGCCCTCGCCGGCGAGGTCGGCATAAAGGCCCGAGCGGTCGTTGAGCACGCCGGCCTTGACCGTGATCTGCTGGGCGAGCGCGGGCACCGCCATCAGCGTCGCGAGCGCCGTGGTCGCGAGAATCGTCTTCAGCTTCATGATCGTTCTCCCTCTGTCGATACCGGGCCAGCCGGCGTTTTCTGGTGGTCGCGCTGCTTTTAGACGCCAAGATAGCGATGCAGCTTGTCGATATTGGCGTCGAGCTCAGCATTTGGGATCATGTCGATCACCTTGCCTTGCTCGACCACGTAGTGCCGGTCCGCGACCGTCTGGGCGAAGCGGAAATTCTGCTCCACCAGGATGATGGTGAAGCCGTCCTGCTTCAGCTTCGCGATGGTGCGGCCGATCTGCTCGATGATGACGGGGGCGAGGCCCTCGGTCGGCTCGTCGAGCAGGAGCAGATGCGCGCCGGTGCGCAGGATGCGGCCGATCGCCAGCATCTGCTGCTCGCCGCCCGAGAGCTTGGTGCCCTGGCTCCTCAGTCGCTCCTTGATATTGGGGAAGAGCGTGAAGATCGCGTCGAGCGAGAGGCCGCCGGGGCGAACCTGCGGCGGCAGCATCAGGTTCTCCTCGACCGAGAGCGAGGAATAGATGCCGCGCTCCTCCGGCACGAAGCCGATGCCGAGCCTCGCGATGGCGCACGAGGGCAGGCCGATCGTCTCGGTGCCCTCCAGCACGACCGAGCCCCTGCGCTTGCCGATCACGCCCATGATCGACTTCAGCGTCGTGGTCTTGCCGGCGCCGTTGCGGCCGAGCAGCGTCACCACGTCGCCGGGCGCGACGTCGAAATCGATGCCGTGCAGGACATGGCTCTCGCCATACCAGGCTTCCAGCCCGCGCACCTTGAGCAGCGGGGCCGTGCCGGCAGTCGCGGCCGGCGTCTTCAGCGCTTCAGTGACCATGGCCGACTCCCGAGCCGATATAGGCCTCGACCACGCGCAGGTCCTTCGAGACGGTTGCGTAATCGCCTTCCGCCAGCACCTGGCCACGCGCCAGCACGGTGATGCGGTCCGAGAGCGAGGCGACGACCGAGAGATTGTGCTCGACCATCAGGATGGTGCGGTTCTTCGAGACCTTGCGGATCAGGGCCTCGATGCGCTCGACATCCTCGCGGCCCATGCCGGCCATCGGCTCGTCGAGCAGCAGCATCTCCGGATCGAGCGCCAGCGTCGTCGCGATCTCCAGCGCCCGCTTGCGCCCGTAGGAAAGTTCGCCGGCGGTCAGCCCGAGGAACGGCGTCAGGCCGACGGCATCGACCAGGCTCTCCGCCTCGGCGTCGAGCTCCCTGAGCGAGCGCTCCGAGCGCCAGAAATCGAACGAATCACCGCGCTTGCGCCGCTGCAGCGCGATGCGGACATTGGTCAGCACCGAGAGCTGCGGGAAGACTGCCGAGATCTGGAAAGAGCGCACCAGCCCGAGCCTCGCGATCTCGGCCGGCTTCTCGCGCGTGATGTCGCGACCGTTATAGACGATCGCGCCGCGTGTCGGCGCGAGGAACTTGGTCAACAGATTGAAGCAGGTCGTCTTGCCGGCGCCGTTCGGGCCGATCAACGCGTGAATAGAGCCGCGGCGCACGCTGAGGTCGACGCCGTTCACAGCTGTAAAGCCGGCAAATTCCTTGGTTAGGCCTGACGTGGAAAGAATATTGTTTGTTTTCATAGCTCGCACTGCTGGCCGCTAGCGTCCGCGCGCCTATAGCTAGAAAGGCGGTGGAGGCGTTTACTGGATCAAACAGGAGAATGAAGCTTGCCATTTATCGTGGCGACTGTTTCGAACAGAAAGTAGTCGCCCCAAATTAGTTCGTTTGAGACGGCAGTACCGTTCTTTGGATCAAAACATCCGTCGGCCAGAATGCCCATTGAGTTTAGGTGCCTTTCGACCAGTGAGCGTGCGGTTGCTTCCGCCGTGTCGCGATAGGTCGCGGCCTTGTTTGCGTCAGGATGAATTTGCGACAGCTTGAGAAGTGCGGCCGCGGCGATCGCGGTGCCCGAGGTATCGCGCTTTGTCTCCGGGGTTACCGGTGCGTTGAAATCCCAGTAGGCGACCCGGTCTTGGGGGCTGTTGGCGAGCCACCAATCGCAAACTTTTTCCGCGAGTTGGAAGAGCAAGGTCTCCTTCGGCTCCAGCCGAGCGCTGAGAACGAAACCCAGCATCGCCCAGGCTTGGGCCCGGGTCCAAATCGAGTCGTCCGCGTAACCTTTGTGGGTGTACCGGCGGTTGACCTCACCCGTCGCAGTGTCGAAGCTCGCCGACTGGATCACACCGCCGTCGTCGCGAAGGAAGAACTCTGCACTTCGATAGGCATGCTTGAGGGCGCGCTGCCGCAGTTCATAATCCCGGAGACGTTTGGCCGCCCACAACATGACCGGAGCTGCGGGCAAACCGTCAATGTTCGCCTCTCCATCGCCAACCGAGTGAGCTTCTTCCGCCTCTTTGCCGAGGGGAATCAAGTTGGCGATTGGATCGAACTGTCGTCCGAGCGACTGAGCGGCATCCTCTGCCAGCGCCGCGGCCTTTTGGTCACCATGCAGAAGGGCTCCGATCACGGCGCCGTAATAGAAGAGAAAGCCACGAAAGACTGTCTTGCTCTCTACGCGCGGTTCAAGCCTTTCAAGCCAGCGCTTTGCGGCTTCCAGATATCGGGCTTCACCAGTGACGCTCGCGGCGAGCCAAAGCTCCCCGATCCAGAACCCACCTGTCCAGAAGCCATCCGGCGTCGTTACCCATTCGCCTGTTTTCGGATCGCCAATATGGGGAAATCCGTTGAGGTTTTGATCGATCGTTGACGAGACGCGCTTCAGGATCTTGGCTTGGGCTTCGCCCCAAAACGTACGGTCGGCTTGCAGGGTCGCCATGATTCCTCCAAAGATACTATCCAACTAGTATTTATTTTAGCTGCTTACACGCCTTCGACGACGCCTTGCTGTCTCAGAGCCCGTCCCGAAAGGGTTGAGCGACTGGGGCACTCGTGATTCCAAGGGGTTGTTCAGGCCATCTTGGAGCGAGCGATGTGGACCCCAGCCACT
>NZ_JBHSLW010000069.1:0-535 GCF_042657265.1 Allobosea eneae | reverse complement strand
CAGCCAGCGCATCAGGAAGCGCATCGAGGAGGCGTTCGGCTGGATCAAGACGGTTGCCGGGCAGGACAAGACGAAGTTCCGCGGTCGCGACCGTGTCGGATGGGCCTTCACCTTCGCGGCCGCCGCCTACAATCTCGTGCGGCTGCCCAAGCTGATGATGGAGACCGGCTGATGGCCAGGGTCCCCGCCTTCGCCAAGGCCTTCGCCGGCCGTTGGCGCATCGTCGAGATGGACACCTGGGACAATGAGTTCCTCGACCTTGTCGAGGAGGCGCACCTCACGTTCAAGGGCGCGGCGAACGGTGAAATCGCCTTTGGCGCGCTCAAGGGCTTCCTCGACGTCCGCTACGGTGCACGAGACGGTTCCGCCTGCGCGGAGTTCTCGTGGGAGGGACACGACGAGAATGATCCCGCCTGCGGTCGCGGATGGGCCTCAATCGGCACCGCCGGCCGCCTCGTCGGGCACTTCCACATCCACAACGGCGACGAGTCAGGCTTCGTCTGCGAACGCGTCTGACTTCTTCAACAGCCTGCTA
>NZ_JBHSLW010000068.1:0-2622 GCF_042657265.1 Allobosea eneae | reverse complement strand
TGCAGATTCCGACGCGACCGGCCGGGTAATCCAATAATTAACCGGCCACTGTTCCGAGAATTAACCGGTCGGGATTCCGAGAATTATCCGGCCAGGGCGGGCGTTGGTTCTGGGTCGTGTTTCTGGATGTCGTGATTGGTGCTTCCGGTCAAGCCGGAGCCGCTGCGGGCGGCTCCGGTTGGCGCTTTCTCAGGCTCTCGCCGGCGAGTTCGATGCGATAGGCGTTGTGGGCGATGCGATCCATGATCGCGTCGGCGATGGTGGGGTTCCCGATAATTTCGTACCAGCGATCCACGGGGATTTGGCTGGTGATGATGGTGGCACGACGCTCGTAGCGATCCTCGGTGAGTTCGAGGAGGTCGCGTCGCTGTGCGTCGTCGAGCTTCTCCGGCCCCCAATCATCGATGATCAGGAGTTCGACCCTGGCGAGGGCCTTGAGCAGGCGGGCGTAACGGCCCTCGTCACGGGCCTGGGCCAGGGTGGCGAAGAGCCTGGGCGCGCGATGGTAGGCGACGGAGACATCGTCACGGCAGGCCTTTTGCCCCAGCGCGCAGGCGAGCCAACTCTTGCCGACACCGGCCGGGCCGGTGATCAGCAAGCTGCGATGCTGGCGGATCCAGTCGCCGCCGGCGAGGCTGAGGAAGAGCCCGCGGTCGAGGCCGCGCGACGCCTTGAAGTCGACATCCTCGATGCTGGCGTTGTGGCGCAGCGCGGCGGCGCGAGCGCGGTTCTCGAAGCGCTTCTGACGGCGCGTCGTGCTCTCGCGTTCGAGCAGGAGGGCGAGCCAGTCGGCGTGTTCGAGGGCGCGGCTTTCGGGCTGGGCCTGGAGCTCCTGGAAGCCTTTGGCCATACCGTGCAGTCCGAGCTCGGCGAGCAAGCCCATGGTGGGATGGATCAACATGCTGTCTCCTGATCAGTGGAAGTAGCCGGGGCCGCGCAGATTGCTGTGCTCGATGATGGCGGCGGGTTCGGTGGTGGTCCTGGCCGCTGCCGCGGCCTGCCTGACGGCAATGGCGGCGACAGCGCGGTAGGCGAACGCGCCGATCTCGAGGGCGCGGGCGGAGACGGCTTCGGCCTGGGACGGCCTGAGATCGCGGAACAGCCGCAGCACGCCGAGACAGGTTCTGAAGCCGTGCTCGGGATGCGGCCGGTTGGCCAGGATGGCGATGACCAGTCCTTCCGTGCTCGGGCCGACCGTCGCGGCCCAGCGCCGGAGCCGTTCCGGGCTCCAGTCGGCGTAGCGCCGGTGGGAGCTCGGCATGTGATCGGGGTTGGTGCCGTGCCGGCGGCCGCCATAGCGACGCTGGTGCGCGGCGACCCGCTGGCCACGATGGAAGACCTCGATCGTCCGGCTGGTGGCCCGCAGATCGACCTGCTCCCGGATCAGGCCGTGGGGAACGGAGTAGAAATAGCCGTCATACTCGACGTGGTAATCGACGCCGGCGCGGGCCAGGCGCCACTCGGCGAACTCGTAATCCTCGGGCAGCGCCGCCAGGGCCGGCCGCTCGACGGTCTCGAACAGATGGCGGCGGGTCACGCCGAGGCGCCGGATGACATGGTCGTTGATCCGGTCGACGGCGCCGCGGATCGCGGCATTGGCCTCGGCCAGCGAGAAGAAGGTCTGGTTGCGCAAGCGGCCCAGGATGGCGCTCTGCGCGAACCGAACGCCGTTCTCGACCTTCGCCTTGTCACGCGGCTTGCGCGGCCGCGCCGGCAAGACGCCGACGCCGTAGTGCGAGGCCATCATGCCATAGCTGCGGTTGAGCTCCGGATCGTAGAACGAGGCCTTGTTGACCCCGGCCTTCAGATTGTCCGGCACGATCAGGCGTGGGACGCCATCGAAAAACCGGAACATGCGCACATGCGAGCCGATCCAGTCCGGCAGTCCTTGAGTCCAGCTCGCTTCGGCGAAGGTGAAGTTCGAGGCGCCGAGCACGCCGACGAAAATCTCGGCCTCCCGGATGATGCCGGTCCGGGCATCGACGATGCCGAGCTTCTTGCCGGAATAGTCGACGAACACCTTGTCGCCGGCGACGTGCTCCTGCCGCATCGTCGGCGACAGCCGGCGCTGGAAGCCGCGCAGGAGGTCGCAGAACCTCGAGTAACCGTAGCCCTGCGGGTGGATGGTGCGATACTCTTCCCACAGGATCGCCATCGTCACGCCGGGCTTCTTCAGCTCGACGATCAGTTCGCTCCAGTTCGGCTCGACCCGCCGCCGCTGACCGCTCTTCGCCCCGGATCGCGCGAAAAGCCTGCCGGCAAGGGCGTCGTCCGTCAGCTCCGCCGGCAGCGGCCAGGTCAACCCGGCCTGGGCCGCGCGCCCGAGGTTCTCCTGAACGGTGCTGCGGGCAATCCCCAGCACCCGACCGATCTCGCGGGCGCTCACCCCGCCATATGCAAGCCGCAGCATCTGCCGCAGTTCTCTCATCGTCAGCTTCCTCTTCGTCGGCATCACAGGCTCCGTCTCGGGTGAAACGGAAATCCTGATGCCTGAGTGGCTGACCCAGAGCGCTCATACCCCCGGCTGGTGGCCGGTCATTAATCGGAATGGTGGCCGGAGAATTATCGGAATCCCGGCCGGTCAATTATCGGAATGATGGCCGGTCGGAATCGGAATCCGCA
>NZ_JBHSLW010000067.1:0-53353 GCF_042657265.1 Allobosea eneae | reverse complement strand
TCAAGCCGACTGATCGGCGTGCCTGTATAGACGTCCATACAGACACATTCTCACCCCCAAGCATCAATCCTCAAGACGGCCGCCCTCGTAGGGGTACCCTGCACCAGCGCAGGCAGGGTCTTTTGTGGCATCCGCTAGGGAGGATGGGGAATGACGGTCCTACTCGACACCCGCGTCCCTGGCGGGCCCAAACAGTGTCCTGACCCCGAGTTGCTGCGGAGCCTGTTCGACTACGACCCCAGCACCGGGGAACTCGTTTGGAAGGCCAAGAACTATCGCTCACACATCGCTGGCACGCCTGATCGGAGCGGCTACATCAGGGTCATCCTGAATAAGCAATCGTGGCCGGCCCACCGACTTATCTGGGCGATCCACTACGGCGTCGAGCCGCCAGCGCTCATCGACCATGTGAATGGCGACACTGCGGATAATCGGATCGAGAACCTTCGGGCCGCTAGCCGAACCCAGAACAACGCAAACTCTGCGGTTAGCAGCCGCAACGCCTCGGGCTTTAAGGGCGTCTCTCGCCACAAGGCGACCGGCAAGTGGCAGGCGTATATCAAAGTCAACGGCAAGGGGAAACACCTCGGCGTGTTCTCGGACCCTGTCGAAGCTCATGCCGCGTACTGTGCAGCCGCGGCCGAAACGTTTGGCGACTTCGCGCGGCCAGCAATCCGAGCCCTTCCGCCTCTCTCGGACAGCAAACCCGGTCTCGCGGATGCCCCATCAAATGGCTCTGCACCAGCGGGGGAGGAGCGGTGATGACAAAGCTGACTCGGAAATGGTTCGGGGCATGCAAGCGCAAAACGCGCCATGAACGACAGATAGACGCATTCCATGCTCTGCGTGTGTCCCCGGGCCGCGCAAACGGCGCTGTAGCTTACAAATGCGAATTTTGCGGCGGTTGGCATATCGGAAAGCCGTCTAGAGGAGACCGCCCATGACCCTCAAAGACACGACCGCTGGCGGGGTGGAGGCGGTGATCGACCAGGCGAGCCGTCTGATGGCTGCTGGCTGGCGCGGCAACCCCAATATGTCGGGAGACGACCGGGACTTCATGCCGCCGTCGATGCGCCGCAAGCACGACGACAAAGTCCGGACTGTCGTCGAGTACGTTATCGCCGCCCTCGCCGCCTCCCCAGCGCCTGCCCCTGCTGCGGGGGTGGATATCCGATATGACGACGCCCTGAACGAGGCCGGATGGCGTCTCAACGAACTTCTTGGCGCCTATGGCCCTGTCAGCGGTAGGCAGTTCAACAACCTGAAGCCCATTCTGAAGGATGTTATCGAACGATATCTCGCGGATGCGCACTCAAAATCCGATCCCCACCCCGAGCCCGACAAGAAGGGGTAGATGGAACCCGGATGGAAACCTGACGGCTGGCGCTGGGGCATCGGCACACTGCTACGCAAGCACAGCGGAGCATGGTGGGAAGGTCGCGTTGTCGGCTTCTACAGCACGATCCAGACGCCGCACGGCTACAACCTGCAACTCGACCGACCTTTCGGCCCGACGCAGATCTATCCCGAGTCCGCGCTAGAGCCCGTCCCCACCACCGCAGGAGATCGTGATGGCTAGCCAGGTTCCCTACGCCAGCGCGACGTCTGGTGCTGCGGCCCGCGAGGAGATCACGAAGCTCCTCCGCCGCATGGGCTGCGAGAGCGTCGGCTTCATGGAGCGCTTTCAGGACAAGACGGTCCTGTTGGCGTTCGAACATCGCGGGCGCCAGATCCAGTTCGAGGCATCCGCCCGTGGCTGGGCGGCATGGTTCCTGAAGGAAAACCCTTGGAACAGCCGTATGCGCCGAACGAAGCCGCAGCATGAGGCGGCGGCGCTGGATCAGGGACTGATCGCCGTCAACTCGATCCTGCGCGACTGGGTGAAGGGCCAGGTAACGGCCGTCGAATGCGGCCTAATGCCTGTCGAGGCCGTGTTCCTGGCGCATATGGTCACCAACGACGGGCGCACGGTCATCCAGCGGCTCGACGAAACGAAGCTTCTACCGCCACCGAAGGACGCAGCATGATCGCTAGCCCCACCGACGCAGGCGCAGGGATGCCGGGAGACGTTGGGCTGCCGAGCGAGGAGGAGATCGCCAAGCTCATTTCGGGCGCCCCATTCCCGTCAACCAAGTCGCTGACCAAAGCCCGCGCCATCCTCTCCCTCATCCGCCCGGCCTTCGAGGCGAAGGAGCGGGAGATCGAGGCCGCCTCTGAAGAGGCAGCCGAGAACGCCAGCCGCGAAACACTGTGGCGCGACCAACTCGCCAGGGAAGAGGCCCGCGCCCTCTCCGCCGAAGCCAAGCTCGCGCAGGCGGTGGAGGAGTTATCGGGCCTACGACAGGCGATCGTAGACGCCGCCGTAATCTGCGATGACGATGAGAAGGCAGGGGACCGGCTGGACCGGCTCGCCAGAGCCATCCGCGCCCGCTCCGCATCCGCCAGGGGAGCGACGCCGTGAGCGTATGCTCGATGCCGGGATGTCAGACCACAGGCTGCCAGTGCAGCGGTCGCGCGGGCGTTGCCGATTGGATAGGGCAACTCATGCGCGATGCCACGATCATCAATATCGCGAACCCAGCCTTCGCCGCCGGCCGCCTTGCCGGGATCCGAGAGGCGGCGGGTTGGCTGGCCGATGCAGCGAAGGCTCGCTACGAGATGGCCTCCAAGCAGACGGCATTTGGCGGCCCCCGACATGCTGATCACGCCGCGGCTTTGGAGCAGGCCGCAGCCGCCATCCTCGCGCTCGCAGAGGGGAAAGAGGGATGATGGATCAGGTCACGGAACAGCAAGTCGTTGATGCGATCGTTGCTCGGCAGTACCGACCTTGGACGCTGCGGAGATGCTCAATCTGCGAAGGGCCAATTGGCTACGCTTTCCTAGCGACAGACGCCGGGCAACCCCCACGCGTTGGCTTCGACAGCTATTGCGGTTGTTCTCGCTTCGATCCAGGGGTTGATGAGCGCAGCATCGGCGAACTGATGAACACCTTCAACCGGCAGAGCCCTGAGCATCGCGCGGAAATGTGGGCTGACTTCACCACCCTCGCCTCCGGCAAGGAGAGGCCATAGACTGGCGGGATGAGGCAGAACTCACGCCTGCGCCCGTTCTCGCTCATCCTCGCCACCCTGATCGTGGTGACTGCCACCGCGTGGGTTGCGGTCTGGCTGAGGGGGCGGGCGGGTTGGTAGGATGGTGCGATGAGCCTGATCCTCTCCCGCACCTACCCGGACGATCCAATCGAGGCAAACCGCGAACACTTCTGGCGCGTGACCAGCGAGGGCGTTTACGTCGGGTCGATCGTCTACCAGGCATGGCAGCACAGCCCGGTATGGCATTGGACAATACAGGTCCATGACCCAAGCCCAGACCTCGGGAAGCAGGGCGTCGCTCAGACGCGCGATGAAGCAGCGGCGCAGTTCCGGCAAGCCTGGGACCGATACCGCGAATGGCTCGGTGACGAGCGCTGGCTGCAATGGATCAAGCACATGGAGCTTGTGAACGCGCGGGCGGGGAAAGGCAGGTATTGAGACGAAAAAGGCCCCACCGGCGCGAGCCAGCGGGGCCAAGTGGTCTGGGAGGAAACGCCCAAGGAGGGCAGCCCTTACGGGGCCAGGCGATCGCCGGTCAGCCCGGCAATTCAGATCTCGGTGATAGCTCTGGGCTCTGCGATCCGGACACCGGCCCGGCGGAGCTGGGCCTCAAGATCAAGGACGCGCGTCGCCAGCCGGCTGCGTTCGCTTTCCAGCCTTTCGATGAGGTCGGACTGAGCTTCGTCGGTTGCCCGCAGTTCCCGGATCAGATCGCGAAGCTGGTCGGTGTCCTTGCGGTGCTCGGCCAACAGAGTAGTGAAGCCCGCGTTGATGACCTGCTGGTGCTCAATCCTCGCCTTGCTACGGCCGCCGAAGACTGCGAAGGCCCCGGTGATGATGGCGACCAAGACGGTCGCGGCGGCGCCTGCGAGAGGCACCCAATCGATCGCTGCTCCCACGTCACGTCCGGTCCGGTCGATATCCGGCCGCCTCCTGCATCGCCTTGTCGCTGACCTTGTGCATTTCATCGACGTGGCGCTTGACCGCCTCCTCGACGATCTCACGCGTCTGCCGGACCGCCTCGCGACGCGTGACGAGGTGCGCGACGATCCCGCTCACGAAGCCGATCATGATGACGCTGGCGACTGTCGCCAGTGTGCCAAAATGAAGGCTGCTGAGGATTGCCGCAGTCGTGCTGGACACGGCCGCGACGTTGGTTGCAGAGGCGTTCACGACGCAATCCGCTCCGCGCGCCGGCGGCGCTCGATGCGGTCGTGTGCATCGATGATGGTGTACCATGCCGTGACGATCGACACGCCAGCCATGGCGGCCTTGATCGCCACGTCGAGGCGATAGACCCCGGCGAACAGCACAGCCACGCCAGATAGGTGGTTGAGGCCGCACAGGAAGATGAACGACCCGTACAGCGTCACCGTCCCCGGACGGAAGAGCGACAGCTTCGTCCGCAGGACGATGAGGACCGTCCCGATCGTGAAGTAAGCCAGCGCGGTGGTCAGGTCCGCCGCGATGTATAACGTCATCAAAACGGGGTCCGAAGTGAGACAGATCGCATGCTGCGCATAGCGCGATGCGCCGAGCGCGTCGAGAACGTCTCCCCAAGTCATCGCGTTACCTCGAATGTGAACTCCGCCAGGATGTCGACCCGCTCGCGCGTCGGGCAGCGGCTATGCACTGCGGAGATGAAGTGCCAGCGGGCTGGGAACATGCTCTCCGGCAGACTGACATCGGCGTTGGCCTCGATCGGGCGATCATTGATCTCGATCGCGCGAAGGGGCCGCCGGAAGGTCACCACCGCCTGAGGGCCGTGATTGGTCTGCGAGGTCGCGGTGTAGATCACCTCGCCTGGGCAGGACTCGTATCGACGGGTGTCGTAGGAATACCGCAGCCTGCCGAGATACGGTGTGTGCGCCGTGTGGAGAGTGACCGGGCTGACGCGCTCGATGACCGGCCCATCCCGCGCCGCCATCTCCAGGATACCCCAGGCACAAGCCAGCGTGAGCACGAGGACGCCGGAGGCATGGGCGTAGATTGCCCACGCCCGATAAAGCCAGCTGAGCATCAGAGCGTCGTCCGCGCCGTGACCGTCGGATCATCGACCTTCGCCGCGATCTCGGGCGTGGTGACGATCCTCGCCACCTCGGGGAGCGCCGCCGCGGCCGAGACTACGGCTGCAGGCTGCTTCTCGCGCCATGTCTTGAAGAAGGCCCAGATCGCATATCCCGCCGGCACAGCGACCACCAGGAAGTCCATGAGCGCGTTGACGCGCTCGTGGTAGTTCTCGGGCGTCAGCCAGGTGAACCAGCCCATTTTGGCGAGCAGCAGGAAGGCCGCCATCAGCAGGATGCGCACAGGCGCGGCGAGGCTGCTGACGAGCAGCTTGATAGGATCGTTCATGGGATGCTCCGAGGGTCGAAGGATGGCGGCAGGCCGGCCGCCGGCGGGATCAGATCAGGCGCGAGCCGCCGCGATGGCCGCCATGAACTGGCGGTAGAAGCCGGCGATCTCCTCCCAATGGTCGGTGATGTTCACCGTGCGCCGGGCGTTCTTGAGATCGTCAGGGCCGCCTGTGGGCAGGTAATGGGCGAGCCCATGGCCCTTGCCGTTCCAGCGGCCATCGAGAAGCCCCTTGAACATGAGCTCGGCCGCGAATTTCGGCTCCAACGCCTTGTCAGGGTCGCCGGCGATGCCCTCGCGCTCGTAGTTGTCGAACCAGGTGAGCTGAACGTAGCCGCGACCGTAATAGACATGTCCCCACGGCCCGGTCGGCTTGCCGTATTTCGTTGGATAGTGACGCAGCACATAGGCCCGCGCTGCGGCGTCGGTCGCCTTGAAGCCCTCGCGCACGGGGATCATGCCGGAGCCGACCTCGCGCCGCGCGGTGGCGAGGCCATAGGCCAACGTCTTGTCGCGGCCGTCGCCGGTCACCGCAAAGGCGTCGAGGATGCCCTCCATCCCGGCGACCTGGCTCTTCGAAAGGCTCTTGCCGAACATCGGTGCGGCGCCGGAGCGGAGATGGGCGAAGAACTTGGTCCGGTCGATCGTGAGCGGCTTGGCCTTTTCCGCCACCGCCGCCTGCAACGCCGCGATCGTCGCCGCATCAGGCTTGTCGGTGACCGGCAGCCCGGCCTTGCGCTGGAACGCCTGCATGGCGGAAGCAGCTGCAGCAGATCCTTGTCGGCAGATACCACCATGACACCCATGCCGTCGGCCTCGGCGAGGCGCGCATAGGTGGCGATCAGGTCGTCCGCTTCGTAGCCCTGCTGGACCACCGAGGCGATGCCGAGGCCGCGGACGATATCGCGGCAGATGCGAAGCTGCGGCGCAAGGTCGGGATCATGCTTACGGCCCGCCTTGTAGGTTGGAGCGATCGAGTGCCGCCAGTTCTTACCCTTCGGATCGAAGATCGCGGCAGCGTGGGTGACGCACTGCGGCCGGCCCACGTCGATCAAGAGGCTATGGACCAAGTCGAGGAAGCGGCCGATCGCGAAAGTTGGCAAGCCATCCTCGCGATAGGAGCGGTTGCTGGCAGTGGCGTGAAAGGCCCTGTGCGCCAGGCCGTTGGCGTCAATCAAGAGTAGAGTCATAGGCCCAAAGCCTCCTGCGAGGCCTCTGTTTCCGGCGCCAGAGCGAAGCGGGGCCGCTTCAACTCGTCGGCGATGCGGCGGCACGCGATGTCGAAGAACTTCTGCTTCGTCTCAATGCCGACGAAGGGCCTGCCGGCTCGCGCCGCGGCCACTCCTGTCGACCCGGATCCCATGAACGGGTCCGCGATCAGCCCCTTGGGGCACTTCATGATGAGTTGTCCGAGAAGGTCGATCGGCTTCTGATTGGGATGCACGCGGCCGTTCTTGGCCATGCTCTGGACCGGTGGGCAGTAGATGACGGCTCCACCCCGATGCCCGGTAAAGCCGGAGCCAATCACGAAAATGATCTCGAAGCTGGGCTTCCACGGCAGAGACAGGTCGCCCATCCCGAGGGCCGGGCCCTTATCCCAGACGAGCCACATCTTCGTGCCGATGGGCGCCGGCAGCGTGTGCCTTCCGAAGATCAGCGCTGGCGGATTGCCGATGTGCGGCAGGATGGCCAGCATGCCGTCGCGGGCGGTGCAGTCCTCGTCGCCATCGATCGTCCGGCCTTCCTGCCAAAGCTCGTCCGTCGCCCACCCGCTGCGATACTCCATCCCGTAGGGCGGGTCGCTGACTACGGCAGCCACGCCATTGACGCTCGGCAGGATCTCTCGGCAGTCGCCGAGATGAAGAACGATATCGTCGGAAAGGTGCTCGGCGCGTCTCATGTGCCTGCCACCCTTATCTTGCAGCCGACGCCCTTGGTGTGGACGAACTCGACGCCGAGCTTGGCGAGTTCTTCGGTCCAGCGCTTGCGGCTGTCGGCGAAGGTGGAAAGGCCCATGCTGCCGACCTCGGCGAGGGTCTGATCGTCGAACGTCTCGCCGTTGCGCATCCGCTCCATGACCAGAGCGACTGGCCGAGTGACCTGCCAGTCACCGCCAGGGCAAGCGACGACGAGGTTGTCCATGTCGAGCGCAACGACGGAGCCGGGGCTGGTGATCACGACGCCAGTGATGCGACCCGGCCGCGGATCGAGCGGTTTGGAGAACGGCTTGCGCTCGACAGGCTTGGCGAAGCCCGCGACCGGTGGCTCGCGCTCTTCGTCCTTGCGTCGGATCAGGACGGGCTGAGGCTTTGGCGCCGGCACAGAAAGCTTGTCGTCATGCGCCAGCTTGCGGGCGAAGGCACGCGGATCGTTCTTCTTGCGGGCCGCAGAGACGAACGCCTTGATCGAGCCGAGCGCGCAGCCGACCTGCTCGGCGATCTCCTGCTCTGTCTTGTCGGTGGTAGACCAGAGGTCGAGAGCGTGGTCGGTGCGGCTGCGAGAAGGCGCCACCTGCGCCGACGGCAATTCGTTGGCTTTCGCGGCGATCTTGGCCGGCGCAGGTGGCTCAACCGGCGCAGCGCTGGGAGGAGGAGCGCTGGCCGGCTGATCGGAATTTGATTGGCCGGGTGTTCGGCTGGCCTCGGCGCCCGCAAGCGCTCCGCTCTGGCCTACTGACCCGTTTCGTCTGCCAGTCCGGTCGACCGAATCTTTCTGGGCCTCGGGGTCGACACTGTACCCGCCATCGGAACACACCACCGATGGTTTCACGAGATCGGGCGGCGAGATTGCGGCCTCGACGCCGTCACCGACAGGGCGAGGTGCGCACTCGCCTGTTCCTGGAATACTCGCTTCGATCCGCGCGATCAGCTCGACGACGTCTTTGAGAATGCAGACGAGGTCGTGCCGCAGAGCGGTGTTGTGATGGTCGGCACGCGTCATCGCGCGGTTCCTGGTCGCTTGAGATGTTCCGGGGCATGCCTGCGGCAGAACGTGTCCGGGCCGTCGCCCCACCACGGGCCGATCCGATCGCCGCATTCAACGCACTCTGGCGTCTCCGGGCCCGGCGCGGTGCGGCGGTCGAGCGCCGGCGGCTTCTGAGCCTCGCGCCGAGCTTCGATCCTCGCCGGATCGTAGGTGTCGAAGGTGATGCCTCTACGCATGGCGGAGGCGTCCTTCGTCGAAGAGAACAAGCGGCTGGACGGCGCGGCCGTGGACGGCGGACGCCCAATCGAAAATGCCGCAAGCGTCCGCCTGATTGTCGTCCTTGCAGCCGGGCGGCAGGTAGCCGAGCAGGTGGCAGCGAGCGAGCGTCTGCCGTTTGGTTTCCTCTCGGCTGCCGAAATTCGACCGGCCGAGGAAATGCTTGCGCCAGGTGGCGGGATAGACCTGGACGACCTGAATGCCGTAGCAGGCTGCGATGCCGCGCACCGCGCCCATGATCAGCGGCGGCACCAGCATCGATGCTGCGCTGCGCTGGATCTGACGCTCGCGATCGTCGCCGCTGTTGAAGTTCGGCATGAGAGCTTCGATCGCGATCAGATCAGGACGCGTGTCCTCCATGAAGCAGATGTCGCGGAGGAAGCGTGCGGCGCCGTCGGCCACGAGCCATGTATCCTCACTCGGCTTTTTGAGCCGCTGCAGCCCGACGCGAGGGATCGTGCCCGGCTTGCCGAGAGCCCATCCCGACGCCGTCGCGCCGTCGATTGCGAGGATCATGGTCGCGGTCATTACGGTCGCCGCCGGTTAGTGGATCGCGCCGGGCCCGAGGCCCTTGCTGCCCTGCCGCTCGAAAACCTCGTCGGCGATCTTCTTGGCGTGGGCCCGCTTCTGCGCCGGCGTCATGTTCTTGGTGTCGGCGTCCATGGTCTCGACCTTGGAGGCCGGCCCTTCCGCCGTGGCAGCGCCCTTCTCTGCGACCTTGTCGAAGACCGCGGCGTCGGCGGACTTCTGGTCATTGATCCTGGCGCGCTTCTCCTCCGGCGATTCCTTCTGCTTGATGCCGGCGGCGAGCCCTTCGACGCCGACGTTCGGCGTGGTGGCAGCCGGAGGCGCGGGCGGGCCGCGGCGCTTGCTGGCTCGGCCAGGATCATCGCCACGTTCGACGCCGACATGCTCGCCGGCATTCGTCTTGTCGAAGACCGAGCCGCCGTCTTCCTGGACGCCCTTGCCGGGCTCGAGCTTCATGCTGAGCTGGAACGGCCGGTTGGTGTCACGCATGAACAGCGCGACCTGCTCGACCGTGGCCTCGTACTCGCCGTCGCGGCACTTGTTCAGAATTTTGCGGATCGCCATCGCAGGCTTCGTGATGCCGAAGACCTCGGTCATCCGCTTCTTCTGCTGGCTGATCTGGCCGGCGACGCCCTGCCCTTCGGCAATCAGTGCGTCGAGCTCGCGCCACAGTTCGTCGCGGCGCTCCTTCTCCTCGGGGATCTTCGCCAGCGCGTTCGCGGCGAGAGCGGCGGCCTTGTCGGCAGCAGCCTTCTCTTTCTTCGCAGCCTTGGCTTCTGGCGATAGGCGTGGGCGTCCTCGGGCCATGTCAGGCTCCTGTTGTTGCGATCAGGATTGGATGAGACGCAGTTGCGCGGTCTGGGCGCCGTGCGCGCGAAGGTGGCGATCGATCAGCGCGTGGCCGATCTCAGCGAGCCAGTCGGCTACCAGTGACTTGGGCCAGTGGCGGACCTTCTGGCCGCGAACCGTCGCATGAGCAGCCAGTACATGCTGGTCTATCGCGTAGTCGTCGAGAGATCGGCGGATGTTAGCGGAGAGGATGCCCCGGCGCGCCACGTTTGGCGGCACGCCGGCGACCTCATAGACGCCGCCGATCTCGATGTAGTCGTTCATCTGCAGAGCGACGGCCGACGGCTTAGCGAGGATGGTCAGGAGCGCATCGATCTTCGCGTTGGTCTCGCGGCGCGAGCCCTGAAACCACTTCGCCATCTTCGTCAGGCGGTCGTCGAAGTGCGCCATCTTGCCGTCGATCTGGCGCATATGCGGAGTGACAGCATTCTTCGCCGCGCCTCCGGCTGCGCTTGCGGCCAACTGCGCATTGGCCTTCATGGCGTCGGTGTCGATTGCCGCGACAGGGGGCGACATGCGGCGGAGCTTGTCCTCCATCGCATTAAAGGCGCCAAGGTAAGAGAGTTTCCAGGAAAGCGCTCGCTCGCCCGTGAACCCCATTGCGAGGAGAGCGAAGCCGTCTCGATCCATCTCGAAGATTCGATCCGATCGCGTGCCGCCGGTCGGCATCGGCGTCTCGATTGTCGTCTGCGCAAAATTGCGCGCACGCAGATCGGGCCGGAGTTTGATCAGATTATCGATGGCGCGGAGAACATCGCGATGGCTCTTGCCGAAGTCGGCCGCGATATTCCTGCTGGTCGTGGTTGGGCGGCCATCCTTCAAGGAGACGACAGGGCCGAACTCGACGCTGCCATCATCCTCGTCGTTCGCAGGCTCGGGCGGACACTGCTCGCTCATGGCGGGCTGCTCCAATTCCAGTTCCGGGGAGGTCTGCTGCTCGCGCCACGCGCGCTCCGCCTCGACGATCTTGCGGAAGCGGATCACCGTCTTCCGAGCGGTCGATCGCTTGTTGTTCGGGCCGAGATGCAGGATCTGAGTGCGCTCGACGCCGAGGTGCGTGAAGACGACGTGGAAGTGCTTCGCGCCCTGCTCGACACGGAAGGGGATGCCCGCCTGCGTCATGAGCGCGGCGATCTCGCGGAACAGGGGATTGGTCAGGTAACCGTCGCCGCCGCTCATCGGCCGCTCCTATGGAAGGTTCGCGTCCACCAGAGAGCGAGCCGCGCGAACAGAAGCCGGAGAATCCCCGGCGATGGCCTCGGTGATGGCAAGTTCATGGGAAAGCAGCCGCATCTGGCGCGAGCGCTCGGCGTCGTAGGCAGCCTTGAGCGCGCGGTATGATTTCACGAAGAGATCCTTCGGAGGCCGATAGCGGAGCGTCCAAAGGAGGCGAGCAGGCAGGCGATAACGGCGCTCAATGCGCTCCATGGCCTGTCCGTAGTCGCCCGGCCCGCGCGCCTCTGCACGGGTCAGGTATTCACCCCAGGTGCGCGCCTCGTCGACCGGGTCCGCCGGCTCATCACTTTGCAAACCGCTTTTGCAGACGTGCAAATCCGCCTCCGTCATATCTGCTGACGACGGGGCGGCATGGCGCTGAGCGGCGCGGGCGGTTCCAGACGAATTCCGAGAGACGCGCCTGGCAGCGATGACCTCACAGGAACGAAAGGACGAAGGTGATGGGAGAGTGTTCGACAGGCCCACCATGGCTCAGTTCTCCTCGCGGGTAGCGATGAGAACGACCGATAGGCCGAGGAAGGCCACAGCCTGGGCAAACCGGCCGGCGCTGATGAAGAGCGCAGTGACCGAAGCCGACATGGCGATGTCGAACTTGCTGAACATCAGCCAGCCCTCGACTCGATGAAGGCGCCGCTACAATCTCGGATCGCGGGAACGATCAGGAGAGTGGCAGTGGCGGGCGAATTGACGACTGACGAGAAGGCGGACTTGGCGTTAGGCCTTTGGGAAGGACTGGTCTCCCGGCTCATCAAGAACGGGGTCATCACCAGCTTCGATGCCGGCATGGCCATCTTTGCGTGCGACCAGGAAGATTGGTGGAACGACCGGATCAAGGCTCACACCTCAGCAATGCTTCGGCGATTGCACGGCGTTCCGGATGAAGCTGAAGATGACGGGATACCGTATTAGCGAGGGCTATCTCGGAGTTCTCGCGGCCGATGCCGGTGCCGGCGAAGGCGTCGGCCAGACGCGCATCCATCAACGCCTTCACGATTTGCGGCTCGTCGCGCTCGCATGCGTCTATCGACGACCGAATGAAGTCGATGACGCCCCTGCGGCGCGTGCCGAGCCGCGCGACCAACTGCTGGCCGATGGTGAGTTCGCTCGCCATCTCAGGAAGCCTCGGCGAGGGTAATGAAATCGTTCGGCGTGACCTTGCCGTCCGTCACTTCCAGGATTTTTCGCAGGTCGTCAGGGCGCGGAACGGCGATGCCGTTCATCCAGCGCGAGACGTTCTGACGATGCGTGCCCACGATCCGAGCGAACTCGGCGGGCTTCATGTCGCGGGTCCGGAGATATTCGGCGAGCTTCATGATGCATTGCTATGTCACACAAAAGGGGACGTAGCAAGAGGCATGTCACACATTTCGTGCGTTACGCCTATTTCGGCGCTCTGTAAGCGTCAAACGATGAAGCAATCGCCCTTCCGCATCGCCTTGGATCGATCCAAAAAGACGCAAGCCGATGTCGTTCGGCTGCTTGGCGTGAACCGTCAGAACGTCTCGCGGTGGTACAAGGGTACGGTTCGCTTTCCGCGAGAGTATGCGGATCAGGTGGCGCAGTTTCTCGGCACCACGGCCGACTTTCTCGTCTTTGATCGCCCTCTGGTCGGCAGCTTCGACCCTGACGAAGACCTGGTCCAAGATCCTATAGACGACGCAGTGGCCGACGATGCGGCACGCAGAGCCGCGCGGCGAAAGTTGCGGCCGGGAGAGGTCGTAGAGCGGGATGTCCGCGGCGGCCTCGGCCCCGGCGGTCACGCCACGGTTGTCGCCGTGGACGGGGAGATCATCGACGGCGTCTCGAGCACATGGACGCTGCCGCAGTCCTACCTGCACACAGAGCTCCGCGCGAAGGAAGCCGATGTCGACATCATCCCCGTCGATGGCGACTCAATGATCCCGACCCTCCTGCCGGGCGACAGGGTGATGATCCACCGGTCTTCCCGAGCCCCGTCGCCGGACGGAGTTTTCGCGATCAGCGATGGCATTGGCATCTCGATCAAACGCATCCAGCTCGTGCGCGGTAGCGACCCCTTGCAGGTCCGAATCATCTCGGACAATCCTCTGCATACGCCGGACGTGATCGCGGCTTCGGACCTCAACGTGATCGGGAGGGTGATTTGCAAAGTCACACGCATGTAGCGGTCGTCGTCGCCAGCCTGACCGCTTCGTCATTGCCCGCTGCCGCTGACTGGCAATACACGCGCTGGGGCATGTCGGTTGCCGAAGTGAAGGCATCAGCCCCTGGGATCATCGATGCCGGCCCTACAGATTCGGGGCGTGCTATCGAGATCATCGGGTATCCCGAGCTCAAGGGCTCATACATCGCCGGCGACAGAACCTTCCCCAGCTACTTCCTGTTCAAGGCGGGGAAGCTCAGAGGGGTGACATTGATGGTCTCGCCGGACGACGAAACTCCTGCGCTCATGAGCCTGCGAAGCCAATATGGTCGCCCCACCAAGGATCAGGCGAGGCCGATGGGTGCCTGCGCGACGGTGCACGTCGAGTGGATCGGCGAAGGGCGCCCGAACGATATCGTCTTTTCCAGCGTGAACTGCAGCGATAGCGGAAGGCGAACCGCTCGGATCACCTACATGCAGCCGCAGATCATCGGTGGTCTGTAGCCTCCGCCCAGGTCGAGCGCCGCAAGAATGCATCAACCGCAGTTCGGCGCTCATCGGTCGGCGGCAGGTGTTTGGTAGATGCGCGAACCTTCGCCAGCATGATTCGCTCCTCGCGTTCCGCATCGAGATCCAGACCACTTTCGACCACATCGCGACGCCTTGCTTCAGCCGCCCAATCTACGGTGGTGTAGTGGTGCGCAATCGATTTGTCCGACCTGGCCGCGCGCGCACGACGGCTGCGCTCCTTACGCCCGAGAGCAACCGATGCACGCCACACCTCGTCGACTGTCCCAGCTTCGACCTGGAACATGATGCAGGCGACCTCGATCATCCGCTGGTCGGATTCGATCGTGCGCATCTTGATCCCGAAGGCACCCATGCGCGCATGCAGTTGAGCTCGATGCTTGTCGCTCACCTCAACCTCCTTCTGACGGTCAAGAATGGGACTCTGGTCTTGGTGAAGGCCCCGATTGGACGGATGGAGAGGGGGAGGATTTGGCATAGGACGAGACACCCCTGCCCGCTCTGAGAGCTGAGGCAAGGTTGTCCCGACCCATGAGACTGGACGGCCGGAGCCGGGGTTCTCAATGGCGATGCGCTCGATGCGAGCGGCGCACCTCGATCCCTACTTTCGAGCGCTCTCGTGCGCCCGCTTCCCGCCCTCGGATCTTTCGGACCAGGCTCGGCCTTGGGAAGCCCCCACGGTAGGCCATCAACGAATCACCCCGCTGTGTGTCTGAACCGACGGTGATGCGCGACCAACCGGACGCTCGCGGCGAATGGCTGATACCCCTATGAGTGCCGCGTCACTTTTTTGGTGTCAAGCCTATTGCATTATGTCACAGGATGTGTGACAAGCATTCTCACACCTCCCGAACGGAGAGCGAGATGCTGGTCAGCGAAGCACCAACGATCATCCCGGACCGCCTGGCACAGATCACTGCGCTGCACAGGTCGAGCCACGCCGAGAACACTGATGGCCTGATGTGCGCCATGGAGGCCGTCGCGTTCATCGCCGGCGAGCCCTGGTCCGATCAGCCGGCCTGCGCTTGCCCGGTCATCTCGGCGTTCATGCGTTCGTGGAACGACGACCTCCCAGACGATCAGCGTGGCATCCTTCTGCCGCTGATCCCGAAGCTGGTTGGCACCCGCTCCACGAAAGCCGTCGAGGCTCGGCGCGCGACCATGGCCGCGGACTGGTACGTCCGGACCTTCACGCCGGCATGGCTGCGGCTCGCCGGCCTGAACGATCACGCCGATGCGCTCTCCTCGTTCCCCGAAATCACCAGCTTCGAGAAGACGCCTTCGATCAAGCCGGCTCTGGAAGCCGCTCAGAAGGATGCGTCGGCAGCGGAGTCGGCAGCGTGGTCGGCAGCGAGGTCGGCAGCGTGGTCGGCAGCGAGGTCGGCAGCGGAGTCGGCAGCGTGGTCGGCAGCGGAGTCGGCAGCGTGGTCGGCAGCGAGGTCGGCAGCGTGGTCGGCAGCGAGGTCGGCAGCGGAGTCGGCAGCGAGGTCGGCAGCGGAGTCGGCAGCGAGGTCGGCAGCGAGGTCGGCAGCGAGGTCGGCAGCGTGGTCGGCAGCGGAGTCGGCACTCGAACCGACGAAGAACGACCTCCAGAAGTCGGCGCTCGCTCTGATCGAGCGGATGATCGACGTGCGCGAGGTCGCGTGATGTCGAGTGCAGCCCGACCATACCCAGAGAGGCTTTTGCAGCTTGCGGCCCGGCAGTTCGTTGCCGGCGCGCTGGAAGGCTTCGATCCGCGCCTTGGCGAGCCTGTCGAGGTTCAGGCACCGAGTGCTGGCGACCAGTTCGAGCGCGAGGCTGTCGCTATCGGCGGCGCCAATGCGATCGCCGCGGCTCGCCAGCAGGCCTCCTACGCTCGCTGCGTCGAGCTGGCTGAGCGGTCGCGCCGGCTTCGTTTGGCGAGGGCTGTGTGATGGGCGAGCTTCTCGACAACGCCCAGCGCACCGTCGCCGGCCACATGGAAGCGATCGTCGCCTGCTTCAAGCCGGGCGTGAAGATCACCGTGCTGGTTCGCACGCCGTCGCATCCTGACGGTGCCCGCGACTTCCTAATGACCGACGACGATCTCGGCGAAGCCGTCAAGGCGCTCGAGATCCGCCGCGCTGCCGGAATGGATCGGCACCCATGATGCTCTCCACCGAACAGACCCGCGCCGTGATGCACGGGATCGACAACCGCCTGACGTGGCGGGAAATCGAGCGGCCGGTCGGGCCGCAGCCGATTCCTGACTGGTGCAAGGGCGCGCACGTCGATTGGGTTGAGGGCTACTGCAACAGCCCGCGCGTTCGGCTCAAGGTCCATGGCAACGTCCGCGACTGGCCGGACAAGCGGTTCGCCCGAGAGGACGGGTGCTACTACCGCGCCCGGCACGCCGATGGTCGCATGGAGCAATACGCTCACGACGGCGCACTCTCACCGGCCAAGGTGTCGATGTTCCAGAGCGCAGATGGCACTCTGCGCTGGCACCGACGCTATGGGTCGGAATGGGGTGATCAGCCCGGCTTCGCTACGATCCAGGACGGTGTTCGCTCCGGCTACGAGCCCGGCGAGCGGATCGAGGTCGAGCGGATGTGCACGAGCAAGCAGGCCGGGTTCGGCGGGGAGTGCTACCCGCTGACAATGGAGGACGGCTCTGAGATCGTCCTGCGCGGCCCCTGGCACGTCAGCGCTCCTGCAGGCTACGCCGAGGTCGCTTACGTCGACGTGATCCGCTGGAAGCCATGGAAGGACCAGCCATGGCACGCCACGGGCGGCATGGGCGGTCTCTACCTGCGCCACGACACCTTCGTCGCGATCATAGCTCGCTTCTGTCCGGAGTTGCCGCTGGCCGAGGTCACCTACGGCGGCTGCACCACCATCGAGCCGATGAAGCCCGAATGGACCGAGCCCAAGCGGCTCGTCTACGAGCGCGAATGGCTCGCCCGCAAGGCTGAGCGGGAGGCGCGGTCGTGAACACGAAACGCTTCCTCGTCCAGTTCGATTTCAAGCCCGCGCGCTGCTGGCGCGACGATGCCTACAACCTGGCCAAATTCGATGCCTGGGATCATGCCGAGCGCCGCAAGCGAGGCTGGCGCGCCGGCCTGTCATTCTGGGGCCGGACGAACGTCCAAGGTTCACGCGTCCTGATCGCTCGCCACTGGCCGCACCTGCTTTGCTGGTCGTGGTCGATCTGGGTATCGCGCTATCGCAAGGGGTATTCGGGCCCGCGCCGCTTCGTGCTGCAGGTCCACCGGGGATATCGCTTCGCTGAAATCGCGCTGTTCGGCCCCAGCATCCGCCTGAGCTGGCAGGACAGCGGATGGATGCCGGCCGTTGATCGACGCGGCCCCGACGGTGCTCCGAAAATCCTTTGGAACCATCACTTGGCGAACGCCGAGGCAGCGGGGAGCGCATGATCATGCTCGTCTTCCTCCCCGTCGGCTACGCCGAGGCTGCAGACCGCATCGTCGCTTTGGTCGAGCGCGGCGTTCTCGCTGTCCAGTCACACTGGCTCAGCCGCGAGGCGTGCCAATCCTTCATCGATCGCCAGCCGCGCCTGCTCCACGAGAGCTACGTGCCGACGGCTGCGTTCGTCCGAGTTGCCGGAGACGCGGGGCACGCCGCCCCATTCCCCCCAGCCAGCATGCTCTGCGGCTCCGGCATGCCTTTCACGAATGCCGAGGGAGCGCCGCGTGTTCGGGCGAGCACGCATGCCGATTGCCGGCGCGCCAATGGTGGTGCGCGCTCCCTCGGCGCTGAGCACGAGGAGGCCGCTGATGCTGCCTGAGCTTGCGTGCATCTTCTCCGGCGCGCCGATCGTCGAATGCGGCCTCCTCATCGCGAAGCCCGCTCAGACGCTCGCCGACTCCTGGCCGCTGATGCTGGTCTTCGCGCCGATCCTTGGCCTGTGCGGCTACGCGTACCTCTGCTCGATCTACCGGCACGAAATCGACTGGAACCAGGAGCCGGAAAAGCCGAAGCCCCTGCCCTCGGTCGAGACCGTCGCGCGAGACGCCGGCGCCTGATGCTGGCTCTCGCACTCCTGCTCATCGCCCTTGTGGCGAGCATTCCACTGGCGACCCGCGGCTGTTGGAGATCAGCCGTCCGCCAGGCCTCGAGGGGCCCACCGCAATGGGCCGGAAACACGCCGAACCGCCGGCTCGCCCCAGGCAAGGGGCCAGGTCAGCGAGCCACCGTTGACAGCACGGGGAGCGTTGCGGCGCTCCCCTAGAAACCGAGGAGCCCCTACATGGGCCTGTCCGATCTTCTGAAATCCGTGAGCGCCGCCGAAGACCTCGGCACCGCCGCCGTCATCGCCTCGCTGATGAACGCCGACCAGCTCGCCCGCTTCAACATCGCGGCCCGCACCAACGTCGAAGCCGGCGACGTCATCCGCTTCGGCAAGGTGCTCGCGCTCTACGGCGACCTCAAGCCAGCCGGCGAAGGCGCTGAGAGTTTCCGCAAGCCATCCGGCACCCTGCAGGTCCGCCCAGTCGTGCCGGCGCATCCGCCCGAGGCCGCCTGATGCCTCGCGGCGCGCGCTCGTCCGGAGCCGTGCGCCGCCACTGCCTCGCGGTCCATGACCGCCTCAAGGCCGAGATCGCCATCCGGGCGGCCGGCCTCAACCTCACAGGATGGCGCGGCGCTCGGCCGGTCATCCGCATCCCGACGAGATCGAAGCCATGAGCGACACCGCCGAAGCCGCCATCGACACCAGCGTGTGGGATGCGCTGCGCGCGTCCGGAAAGTCACCGGCGCCTGACAGCCCGCTCGCCTACGGCTTCTGGCGGTTGCTGAACAAGACCGGCGGCTATGCCCTGCCGGTTTCGACTTGGTCGGATGATGGCTTCTGGCTCGTCTCGATCGCTGGTGCTGATCCGATCGACCGCGACTGCCGTGAGGAGTGGGGCAGCTTCCTCGCCAAGACCTGGCCGCGCCTGCAGGCGGTCGAGTACGCGGACTACGTGACCGCGCTCGACACCGGCGCGTGGCAGAGCGGCATGCCGGCGACGAAGGATCGGCTCGGCATCGGCGGCAACAACCCGCCGGAGGATTTGGAGCCGCATCAGGCCGTCGCGAAGAAGGTGTCCGATCTCGAGACGACGGTGAAGGCCTGGCTCGAGGAGATCGGCGGCAAGCCGTTGACCAAGGCGCAGGCTGATCAGGTCGTCCAGCACCGAGATGCTTTCCTGGCGCTGGAGAAGGAAGCCGAAAAGGCCCGCATCGACGAGAAGGAACCGCACCTCGCCGCGAGCCGCGCCGTCGACGCGAAGTGGCAGCCCATCGTCCGTGACGCCGCTGCGCTGAAGAAGCAGCTCGTTGACATGGGGCAGGCCTATATCCGCGCCGAGCAGGCCCGGCTCGCGGAGGAAGCCCGCAAGGAGCGCGAGCGGCTCGCCGAGATCGAGGCCAAGCGCGCCGCGGAGGCCGCCGAAGCCGGCGAGCCCGCGCCGGAGCCGACGCCACCACCATCCGAGCCTGAGCCACCTAAGGTCACGATCGGCACTGGCCGGCAGATGGGCGCGCACAAGGCGCCGCTCCAGATCGAAATCACCGACCTCGAGGCATGGGCCGGCTACCTCGGCAAGATCAACGCCGCCGGTGTCGCCGTCCTGGCCGAGAAGCTCGCGCACCAGATGGCGAAGGTCGGCGTGCCCCACATGCCCGGCGTCCTGGTCGACGGCAAGCCACGCCTCAACCCCAACACCTGATCCGAACCGAGGTCACAGACCATGAACGCGCTCGTCGAACTGCAGCCGCCACGCCTTCCCTATCACGCCGCCGTCCAGGATCGCTTCGGCGTCGACAAGAGTGGATGGAAGGCTCTGGTGGAGGCGGTCTACCCGCTGGCCAAGACGCCCGATTCCGTCGTCATGGCGCTCTCCTACTGCAAGGCCCGCAAGCTCGATCCCTTCAAGAAGCCGGTCCACATCGTGCCGATGTGGGACTCGAAGAAGCGCGACTACGTCGAGACGATCTGGCCCGGCATTTCCGAGGTTCGCACCACAGCGTTCCGCACCGGCCAGTATGCCGGCTGCGATGAGGCGGAGTTCGGCCCGACGATCGAGAAGACGTTCACCGGCAAGGTGAAGAAGCGCGGCAATGGCGGCGACAGCTACGAGGAACAGACCGTCGAGGTCGCGTTCCCCGAGTGGTGCCGCATGACGGTCTATCGCGTGCTCGGCGACCGCGTCTGCAAGTTCGTCGGCCCGAAGGTGAAGTGGCTGGAAAGCTACGCCACGATCGGCAACACCGACCTGCCGAACGACATGTGGCAGAGCCGGCCGGAAGGTCAGATCGAGAAGTGCGCGGAGGCCGCGGCGCTCCGAAAGGCCTTTCCGGAAGAGCTCGGCAATCAGCTCACCGCCGAGGAGATGGAAGGGCGCCGCGTCGAGGGAGACGTCGCCGTTGCCGATGTTGCCGACGCTGCGCAACGCCGTCTGCCGCCTGCTCCACCCGCCGCGCGCCAGATCACGCACGTCGAGACCGTCGATCCGGAGACCGGCGAGATCCAGCAGGATGAACCTGCTCGCGATGAGCCGAAGCAGGAGGCCAAGCCTGCCGGTCGGACCGCACCGAAGCCGAGCGAGACCAAGGCCGCGCCGGTCGAGGTCACCAGCGGCAATCAGCAGGGTCAGCAGGATCAGCAGCAGGACGACGAGCACGACGGCGGCGAGCGGGTGCCGGACTACAACGGCCAGGCACTGCTCGCCGAGTTCAGCGAGGCGCTGGACGGCTTCGAATCCGTCGAAGCGATCGACGAGTGGCTCGGCAAGACCAAGGGCAAGCCGAACCTCGGCATGGTGATCGTCGAGGCGCTGAACCCCGGCGATCAGCAGGAGGCGCGCGAGATCTACCGGCAGGCGAAGGCTCGGATCGAGGACCACGCCGCGTCCGAACAGCAGGCCGGCGATACCGATCAGCCGTCTGCTGATGACGACACCTTCCCCGGCGACCGGCCGTCGACACACCAAGCTGCCGAGAAGGCGCCGGCCGACATGAACGACGCCGAGCTCCAGGCCTACATCCGCGCTTGGATCGAGGCCTCGACCGACGCTGTCGTCATGAAGAAGCGCTGGTTCGCCGAGGCCGAGCTCCGCGACAACCTCGATCCGAAGGTCGCTGGCGAGCTGCGCGCGCTCTGGAAGAAGCGCAGCGACGAACTGCAGCCGAAGGCCTAATCCGATGGCCCGGCGATCCGCCAGCAAGCCCGTCACGATCCTGCGCGTGGTCCCGCACGGCTATGAGCCCGTGTCCGCCATCGACGCGGAGTTTCATGCCGGGCTGAAGCGCGGCGCCGAGGTCACCGCCACGATCGACAGTGCCAAGAGCAACGAGATGCTCCGGCTCTACTGGGGCTTCCTCGGCTGGGTCGTCGACAATCGCGATGAGTACGGCTCGTCGCGAGCGCTCTCCAACGCCGTCCTGACCGAGCTCGGCTACGCCGAAAGCTTCCGCCTCATGGACGGCTCGATGCACGTCAATCCGCAGAGCATCGCTGAGATGGACGACAACGAATTCAGGCTCTTCGCCAACAAGGCATTCGACCTGATCTATGCCGAGTTCGGCCTGGACGTCGAGGATTACAAGGCCGAGATGGCCGCCAAGGCCGGAGGGCGTCTGTGATGGCGTGGTCCCCGCAACAGGAAGCCGCGATCAAGGCCGTGCGCGCATGGCTCAAGGAGCCGTCGTCACAGGTCTTCTACCTCGCGGGTTTCGCTGGCACAGGCAAGACCACGCTGGCGAAGGATTTGGCCGGCGGCGTGAGCGGCGAGGTGCTGTTCGGCGCCTTCACCGGCAAGGCAGCGCTCGTGCTGCGCCGCAAGGGCTGCGCCGACGCGCGCACCATCCATTCGCTCATCTATTCCGTCGATGACAGCGATAGTTGGGAACCGACCTTCAAGCTCGACCCCAACAGCGCGGTGAAGGATGCCGAGCTCGTCATCATCGACGAGTGCTCGATGGTCGGCGAGGAGCTCGGCCGCGATCTTCTGTCGTTCGGCACGAAAGTGCTGGTGCTCGGAGATCCGGCGCAGCTCCCGCCGGTGAAGGGCGAAGGCTTCTTCACCTCGCGCCGGCCCGACTTCATGCTGACCGAGGTCCATCGGCAAGCCGCCGAGAGCCCGATCATCAGGATGTCGATGACGATCCGCGAGGGCGGCCGGCTCGACTATGGCTGCTACGGCGACAGTAAGATCATCACCCGCGAGGAAGTCGACCAGCAGGAGGTCGTCGGCGCCGACCAGGTGCTCGTCGGGCTCAACAAGACGCGGCGGCTCTACAACAACCGGCTCCGCCAGCTTCTCAACCGCCGCGACCCTCTGCCGATGGTTGGCGACCGTCTCGTCTGCCTGCGCAACAACCGCGAGAAGAAACTCCTCAACGGCGGCCTCTGGGAGGTCGTCGAAACCAAGGGCCGGAACCGCAAGAAGGGCGGCGTGAAGCTGCTCTGCTCGTCGGAAGACCACGTCGAAGCGAAGCCGACCGAGGTGTTCGTGCTCGACGAGTTCTTCACCGGCGACGAGAAGGACATCCCCTGGGAGCGCAAGAAGGGCACCGACGAGTTCACCTTCGGCTATGCCCTCACCTGCCACAAGGCGCAGGGCAGCCAGTGGGACAACGTCTATATCTTCGACGAGGGCTTCGCCTTTCGTGAGGACCGGGCGCGCTGGGCGTACACGGCGATCACCCGGGCCGCCGAGCGCGTGACGGTGGTCCAATGATGCGCACCCCCGAAAACCGCCGCCTGCATCCTCTGGGAGCAACCTACGGCTCTCTCACCGTCATTGGTTTCGAAGGCCGCGCACGACGCGTTCGGTGCTCATGTGGCACGGAGAAAATCATTCGCACCGACCACCTTACGCGAGTGAAGAGCTGCGGCTGTCGAGGTTCATTGAGCCTGTCCAAGTTACGCGCGTCTGTCGGCGACGAAATGAAATGCCAGGAGTGCGGTATCACTGTACAGCGGGGCTCCTATGGCCGCGCATACTGGTCTTCTCGCAAATTTTGCTCAAACGAATGCCATTTCGCTTCCGACCGCAAAGGTAGGGAAGCGAAGTTCTGGCTGAAAGTCCGAAAGGCCAAGAGCCCGAATGGTTGTTGGCTGTGGGCGGGCAAGCGCGACCAGGATGGCTATGGGCGAGTGCGTTATCATGGTGTGGAAACCCCTGCACATCGTAAGGCCTATGAACTCAAATGCGGAGAGATCCCCGCCGGGATGGTTGTTCGCCATTCTTGCGATAATCCTCCGTGCGTGAACCCGGCGCACCTGTCGGTTGGAACGGTCGCCGACAACTCGGCTGACATGATGTCCCGTGGCCGGTCTGCGGTACGGATCGGGCAGAAGAATACGGCTGCGAAACTAACCGAGCTGCAGGTTAGATCGATCTTTTCCGACCAGCGACACTACCGCGAAATCGCTGACGCGCACAGCATCTCTTCTTGGACCGTCTTTGACATCAAGGCCGGGCGCTCCTGGGGGCACCTCCGATTGAAGGAGGCCTCCCTGTGACGGTAACGCGGCGAAAGCTGACCACTGTCGACAAGCTCAAGGTCGTAGTGGCGCAAGCAACTTGCCCGCTTTGCAGAGGCAAGTTGGGCGATCTCGCTGATCTCGATTTCGACCACGAGCACGCTTTGGCGTTGGGTGGGGCCGACGAGATCGAAAACCTGCGTGCGGTCCATCGAGACTGTCACGCCGTGAAGACACGCGGCGCCGGAGCGACAACCGCGGGCTCCGACATCGGCAAGATCGCAAAGATGCGCCGCAACGCCAAGAAAGAGGCGGCGTTCCGGGCCCAACTGCTGGCCAAGGCCACGGGAAGCGAGCCGCCGGCGCCGACGCGCCGCAAGTCGCGCATCCCTTCCCGACCCTTCCCCAATCGCAAGAGGAGCAAGGCATGACGCCCTCCCCGTTTTGGATGGTCTATGGGCTGCACCAAGGCGCTCCGACCGCCAGGCACAAGACGCTGGACAGCGCCGTGATCGAGGCGAAGCGGCTGGCTCGGCTCAACCCCGAGATCGGCTTCTTCGTGCTCGAGGCAACGCACCATGTCGTGAAGCGCGACGTCGACGTCACGTTCATCGATCGCGACTTCGCGGATATCGGCCCCGCGCACCCTGACGACATCCCGTTCTGAGGCGCGCCATGAACGTGCAGAACCGCCCTGGCTCGCCGCTGTTCGTGAAGTCGCTCGTCCGCGCCAGCGGGGAGTGCCGGTTCGCCTTGACCTATGTCTGGGATGTCGCCGAGCCGATCTTGCCGTGGATCATGCTAAATCCGTCGCGAGCCGGCACGGCCGCCGAGACCGATCCGACGGCTCGTCGCATCATCGCCTTCTCATACCGTTGGGGCTTCGGCGGAGCGCTGCTGCTCAACCCGATCCCGTGCATCGAACCTGATCCGAAGCGCGTCATCGATTGGCTCGATTTCGAGACAGGTCCGCGCTGGGATCGTCGCGACGCTCTTTGGGACAACTGGAGCGGCATGGCGCGAGAGCTCGCCACGCACAACTTCGCCATGGCTGCATGGGGCAACAGCCTGTCCCGCCGGATGACGATGGGCGGCTACGAGTTCGATGTCATCCTCGAACAGGCGTTCAACGCCATCAATGACCCCGATGGCCCTCGCACCCGCACGCTTGACCTGTTCTGCCTTGGCCTGAACGGCGACGGCTCGCCGAAGCATCCGATGGCACGCGGCAAACATCGCGTGCCGGACGACGCCCGGCCGCTCGCCTTCAAGAACCCCGGCTCCATCGGCATCGGAGAGGCGGCATGACCGACATCCCCTACCAGGAGATGGCCCGGACCATCGACCGTATCCTCAACGGCGAGCAGCGCCCGAAGCAATTCGGCTTCGCGCTCTTCATTTTCGAGTTCGGCAAGGTCGAGGGCGGCCGGGTCAACTACGTGAGCAACGCTGATCGGCCCGACATGCTGGTCGCTGTCCGCGAATGGCTGGCTCGCGCCGAAGGTCGTGTTGCAGAGACGGGGACGCGCCAGTGACCCGCTTCAAGCCCCGCCCCCCGAAATGGCCCTGGCGCGACTTCCTCACAGCCGCCGAGGCGAACACGATCGCGCGAGCCGACGCGGCGAAGGCCGAGTGGAAGCGCCTCAACGCCGAGCGCGCGAGCATCACGAACAGAGCAATCCAGCGCGCCAAAGCCGCCGGCGCCAGGAAGGTGGAGCCGAGCCTTGGCTGAGACGACTGGGATCAGTTGGGCAGATCAAACCTGGAGCCCGTGGACTGGCTGTGCGAAGGTCAGTCCGGCGTGCGACGGTTGCTATGCCGCGCACCTGATGGGCACCCGCATGGGTCGGGTAGAATGGGGCGAGCCCGGCGTCGGCGAAGGCACTCGCTCGCTGATGAGCGATTCCTATTGGCGGCAACCGCTGTCGTGGGACCGTGCCGCGGCCAAGGCCGGCACGCGCCCGTTCGTCTTCCCGTCGCTCTGCGATCCCTTCGATACGGCCGTCCCGGCGCCGTGGCGCTGGCGCTTCGTCGAATTGATGGAGGCGACACCCCATCTGGTCTGGCTGCTGCTGACCAAGCGGCTTGGCAATGTTTCGAAGCTGACTGACCCGGCGCGCGGCGAGCGGCCTTTGCCTGAGAACGTCGCGTTTGGCGGCACATTCTGCAATCAGGCCGAATGGGATCGCGACGGCAGCAAGCTCCGCGACCTCGCCGAGCGTTTCCATCCGCTCTTCACCTTCGGCAGTTTCGAGCCCCTGCTCGGCTCGATCGACTTCCGCGGGGGCTGGTGCCCGGACTGGATCGTCGTCGGCGGCGAGTCCGACCAAGGGGCGCACAAGGCTCGGCCGATGCACCATGTCTGGGTGCATTCTCTCCATGACCAGGCCGTCTCCCGTCGCGCAATCTTCCACCTGAAGCAGTGGGGCGAATGGCGGCACGCGCCGGACCGCGCTCACTTCAAGGAGGCAATCCGCGAACCTTGGCGCCGCGTCGAATCCGGCATGGCCGGCATCCGCCCCGCGTTCATGGTCAAGGAAGGCCGCCGCCACACCGGTCGCCTGCTGGATGGCAAGCTGTTCGACGGTCGCCCCGAGGTGCGCCATGCATGAACGCAAGGTTCGCGAGGACGATGAAGCCTATCTCGGCCCGGTTGCGGTGGCGATGTTCGTCGAGCTCGGCTGGTTCAGAGAGTGGCCGATGACCTGGTCGAAGATCGGCCAGCGCGCGATCCGGAACGGGTATGGCCGCTGGACCACACCGACGCAGCAGCGGCTGCCGATCTATGTCGAGAACCTGCCGGGCGGCGCGGCGCATTGGGAGGGCCGGCGGCATGGCTGACGTCATCGACAAATGGAAGGTCGAGGAAGCCCGGCAATCCCGCGTCTTCGCCGAGGCGATGCAGAAAGCGATCGACGCCGCCGCCGCTGATCTCATCGCCGCGGGCAAGCCGCCGATCATGAACGCCCTCGCCGGCGCTTTCGTCTCGGTCGAGGCAGGATTTCTGGCCGGCCTTGCCGATCCCCGCAGCGTGAAAGCCGTGCGCGCCGCCATGGACAAGGCCAGACCGCGAGCGCTCGCCCTCGCCCGCGAGCAGAACGTCAGCCGCGCCACCGCCGTCATCGTGGGGAGGCGCTCCGATGCCTGAATTCCCCTACATTTTCAGGTGGAACCGCTGCGGCCGCAAAGGCCAGCGCTGCCGCGTCTTCGCCAGGAGCCGCCGCTGGCCGAACGGCAAGAGCATGAATTCGGTCGGCCTCGAGTTCGAAGACGGCTTCACCATGGTCTCCTCCGGCAACGCGCTGAGGAGGGCGTGACGATGGCGCGCGCGCAGTTCGTTCCCGATCTCACGATGGCCTCGGTCGCGCGGCTGCTGGGCTACGAGAGCGCGCGCGAGTTCATGCCGCATCTGCCGGAGTATGAGGCTCGCGGCTTCCCCAAGCCTGATCCGATCACCGGACGGGTCGATCCCGAAGCCTTCGAGCGCTGGCGCCGGCTGCGGTCGCCTCACCTATTCCCTGAATTGACGGCCCCACCATCCGCACGAGACCCTAGGCAAGTTTGGGCGGAACGGAGGGCTGGAAAATGGCGGGGAGACGCGGCGTGAAGATCCCCTATTCGCGCGTCAAGAAGAACGGCAAGCGGTACTGGGAGCCGACGCCGGAAATGCAGAAGGCCGGTTTTCGGCCGAAACCGCTTGGCGAGGAGAGCCCCGCCGCGCGCGCCGCGGCAATGCGGCTCTACGAGTCCTGGGAAGCGCATCGCCGCGGGAAGCCCGACCCGCATCTCGCGCCGCTGCCGAAGGGCCGCGAGGCAGCCGAGATCGCCCGGGTCTGGCCGAAGGATTCTATCGGCCACGCCTATCAGCGCTTCATGAAGACGGCGGAATGGGCCAAGCTCGCGCACTCGACCCGCAACCGGGATATCCTGCCCTCCTGGGCCTACATCCGCGATGAATGGGGCGACACCGATCCGAACCTGATGACGCTCGACATCCTGTCCGCTTGGCGGGCCGAGCTCAACGAGAAGCATGGCGAAGGCGTCGCGCACAAGGTCATCAAGGAGTGGCGTCGGCACTGGAAGGTGATGATGGCGCTGAAGGTTGCGCACGGCGCAGATCCTTCGCTCGGCATCCGCAACAGCGCGCCGCCACCCCGGTGGCAGACCTGGCAGGAAGGCGAGGTCGTGCGCCTGGTGAAAGCTGCGATCCGTCAGAAGCGACTGCGCCTCGCCGTCACGATCGCCTCGGTTTGGGACACACAGTTTCAGCCCGGCGACATCCGGACGCTGAAGGCCAAGCACCTGCGCTATGTCGGTGCCAAAGGCGACGAGGTGATTTTCGACCGCACCGCCGATGGGCGCCAGAAGACGGGGAAGCCTGCGATCGGCACATTGTCGAAGCGCTCTCGCCGGCTGCTCGACGCATATCTCGAGACGCGTCCGGAGATGACCCCAGAGGCTTGGCTGTTCCCGCTCTCGACGAATCGGGTGCCGGCGATCTCCGAGCTCACGCGCGAGTTCCGGGAGCTGTGCGATTCGGTCTTCCCGAAAGACCCTCGCCAACTCCGGGACATGAGGCGGTCCGGCACGGTCGAGGCGTTCGCCGGCGGCGCCACCCCGGCCGATGTCGGGACCAAGATGGCGAACAGCATCGGCCGTTCAAACAAGCTCTTCTCGACCTACAACCCTGTGGATCTTGCCAGCGTCCGGCGCGCAGATGAGGCAAGATTGAAAGGTCGCAGGGCGCGCCGCGACGGGACATGATCAGAACGAAAGTTGGAATTCCGAGCCAATCAGCAGTCCAGATAGTTGGAACGCGCCGAGCCCGAAGGAGATAAAGCGTTGCAAATCAATGGGATTTTTGGAGCGGGTGAAGGGAATCGAACCCTCGTATTCAGCTTGGAAGGCTGCTGCTCTACCATTGAGCTACACCCGCGCCGGGCCGCCAAATTCCGCATCCGGCCGGCAGGTGTCAACCCGTCACGGCGAAGAAGATGCCTTCGTCCACCTGAGGTGAAGCAAGGCGGGCAGGTTCACGTGTCGCTCAAGGCCCGCTGGCCGAGCCAGATCGCGGCGCCGGTGAACAGGCCGAGCGCGGCTCCGCCGACGATCGTGCCGAAAGCCAGAGCGCCGGCAGCGGCTATCGCTGCACTGAAAAGCACGATCCCCATAATCCCTCTCCCCGACGGCCAGCCTAACCAGACAAGGCTGGTCGGCTGCCCCCATTTGGGGGCGAAAGAGAGAAATTCGAGACCTTGCGCCGCTGCCCCCAAATGGGGGGCGATATCGCCCATCGACGCTGATATCAGTTCGTGGGGGCAAAACATGTTCGAATTCAGTGAGTTCTGCAATCCGCTGAGAGCCGAGGTCGCCGCGGCGATTCCACTGCCGCTGTCGATGTTGATCCACGGCCTCGGCATCCTCGCCGTGCTCTTCCTGGAGCCGTGACGGTCCTGGCCGCGCCTGCGCGAGACGAGCCTCTCGCCTATCCCGCGCGGGCGAGGTGGCGCCAGCCCGGCGGACATTTCTGCTGAACGATCAGCGCTTGGTCATCTCGATGTCGGGAATCGTCGGGCCGCTGGCGCCACGTTCGCCCTCGATGAGCGGCGGAGACGGATTCCGCGAGATCCGCAAGGCGATGTAGATCGCGACGGCGACCGAAAGCCCGACGAGATAGATCAACATGCCCTGCGGCCCCCGGAGCTGCATCAGCAGGGTCGCGGCCAGCGGCCCGATCGCCGAACCCGTGCCCCACAGGAAGAGCAGCTGCGCCGAGAGCCCAACTGCCTGGTCGCGTCCCATGCGGAAATAGGCGTGGGTGACGGCCACCGTGTAGAGCGGAATGCTGCAGCCGCCGATCAGGGCGAACAGGCCGAAGAGCCAGATGCGGCCATGGGCAGGGTCGACCTCCAGCAGCATCATCAGGCCGGCCGAGACCACCGCGACGATGCTGGTCGCAACCAGCATGATCAGCCGGCTGGCGATACGGTCCGCCAGCAGGCTCATCGGCCATTGCAGCAGGAGGGCGCCAATCTGGATGCCGGCCGTGAGCAGGATGGTCGCGCGCTGGTCGAGGCCCGAGAGAATGCCATAGGCGGGAGCGACGCTAGTCAGCGGGCCGCCGACCATCCCGACATAGAGGCAGCCGACAACGGCGGCCGGCGCCTGCCGCCACAGCGTGCGCAGCCCGACCGAGACGATCTCGCTCGATTCGGGGCCGCGGGCGCGCGTCAGCGCGACCGGGATCAGCGCAATCGAGAAGGCCATGCTGGCGAAGAGGAAAACGTCCTGCGACTGGATCGCGACATAGCCGACCCCGATCTGCGAGCCGATCAGCGCGACGCGGTTGAGGATCTGGTAGATGCCGAAGATGCGGCCGCGCTGCGACTGGTTGGCCTGCCCGCTGATCCAGCTCTCGATGCAGATGCCGTGGCCGGCCGCCGCCAGACCCATGACCAGGCGCGAAATCCCCCACCAGGCTTCCGGCAGCAGCGGAAAGCTCAGCGTCGAGACCGCCTGGAGCGCGGCGAACACGGCAAAGCCGCGGATATGACCGACGCGGCGGACGAGCGAGGGGTTGACGAAGCAACCGATCAGGAAGCCGAGCGAATAGGCCGAGGCGACGAGGCCGATCAGCAGCGGCGGCTGGTTCGCGATCGCCATCTGCAGCGGCACCACCGTGTTCACGATCGTTCCGGCAACCTGCAGGATCAACGCGCCCGCAACGATGGCGCCGAGCGCGGCGACAGAACCGCCCCCTTGGGTCTTTGCTGTCACTGCACCGTCATACCCGAATAGCCGATCACGCGAGGCTAGCAGCTCGCTCCACGACGGGGAAGGCAAAGGTCCTCATAGAGCGCGCCCATTGCCTCACCACATCGCTGGGTGCGAGCGCCTGGCAGAATAAGCGAGAGAAAACAGCGCTTAAAGGCAAGGTGGTGGGGGAAGCAGGACTCGAACCTGCGAAGGCATAGCCAGCGGATTTACAGTCCGCCCCCTTTGCCGCTCGGGACATTCCCCCGCCTTGCCGCAGGCCAGCCCGGAGGGCTGGCCGCAACCGCCTGTTTCACTTTTGTGAAGGGCGGCAGGCGCGGGCGGACTTATGAGGAGAGGGCCGCCGCCTGTCAACGCCAAAAAGGCATCTGACGACAAGCAATCGTACCGCGCCGCCTTCAGCCCTGCGGCCAAATGCTGCGGTGACGCCTGCGCCAGGCGAGCGCAGCCGGGAGGAAGGCCTGGAACGGCGTTCTTTCCGGCCTTTCGATCGCATCGGCGAGATCGGACGGCGGGTGAATCAGGCTGCGCACGCCATGGCGATGCAGCCAGACCGGCAGTTCTCCCTGCCGAACGAACATGGCGACGACCTGCCTGACCAGTTCGCTGCGCAGGGCCCGCGGGCTGGCGACGGGCCGCGCCACCACACAGAGGCGCGCGAACGGATTCGGGTGATCCTCCTCGCCCTCCAGGCAGAAGATCACGCCGCAGCGGTCCGGCCGCGCGTCGTCCGGCATCGCGTCGATGCGCCGCCACAGGCAGAACCAGCGCCGGCAGATCTCCGGCCGCGTCGCATGGATGCCGCAGCCGCTGCCGGTGTTGTGGCGGCACATGACGCCGGCCGGCTTGCCGACCTCAGGATCGACGATGCGCAGCACCTCGCAGCAGGCGACGCAATCGCCGCAATCGCGTCCGGGCACCAGATGGTTCAGCGTCCGGCCCGAGCGCATCGTGCCGGCCTGCGAGCTTTCCGCCATGGCGCGCCTCTCCGGACTGCGGCGAAGGACCGAGCCTAGCTCGGATCGTCATCGGCCGGAAGCGAGGCCCGACACATGGTCCAGCACGAAGGCCGCGCGTGTCGCGACATCGGCGCGTGGCAACTCGACCAGCTCGTAGCCACGATCGCGATAGGCCGCCGTGACCGCATCATACGTGCGCTCGGCCTCGGCGAAATCCTGCTTCCGCTCGGCATCCTGCGCATAGATCTCGCGCCAGGGCGGCGCCGTAAACACGATGGGAGCATAGCGGAAGGCATCAGCCGCCCGGCAAAAATGCTCCGGCACCGGAAGCCCGCACAGCCGCAGATAACCGATGCTGTCAGGGACGCCGCGATCGAAGAGGACCGGCCCCGCGCTCGTCTGCGCGTCGCCATGGGAACGCAGGTCGAAGTTCAGCATCAGCTCGGCGAACAGTGCCCGGTCGCGCCAGGGCAAGGCCGGCCCGTCGATGGCGAGCTGGTCGCGGATGATCGCCCGTCCCGCCTCGGGTGCTACACTGTGCCCCGCAAGCGCCAGCGCGTCGAGCAATGTCGTCTTGCCGGCTCCCGGCCCGCCGGTCAGCACGAACAGGCGCTCGTGTCTCGTCGTCATTCGCAGCTTCTCCTTGCGATGAATGCGTTGAAAATTCCGCTTCCTAGCGTTCGGGCTGGCCAAGCTGGCCGCGCCATGGCAGGGCATGGCGTCACCTTTCCGGAGCCATGATGTCCGCCCCGTCCCGCCCCCGTTTCCAGAATCGCCGCGGCCGTCCGGATCGTGATGGCCCGCCGCCGCACCGGCCCGGCGAGATCGACGAGGCGATCCTCTATGGTGCCCATCCGGTGATCGAGGCGCTGCGCAATCCGAACCGACGCTTCCGCAAGCTGCTCGCCACCGAGAACGCGCTGAAGCGTCTGACCGAAGAGGTCGGCGAGTTGCCGCTCGTGCCCGAGATGGTGCGGCCCTCGCAGATCGACCGGCTATTGACGCCCGACGCCGTGCATCAGGGGCTCTATTTGGTCTGCGATCCCCTGCCCTCGCCCGATCTGGACAGCCTGCCGGACGATGCGATCGTGCTGGCGCTCGACCAGATCACCGATCCGCACAATGTCGGGGCGATCCTGCGCTCGGCCGCTGCCTTCGCGGTCGCCGCCGTGATCGTCACCATCCGCCATTCGCCGGCGGCGACGGGCGTGCTGGCCAAATCGGCCTCCGGCGCGCTGGAGCACGTGCCGCTCGTCGCGGTGAAGAATCTGGGAGATGCGCTGGACAAGCTCGGCGAGCGCGGCTTCCTGCGGCTCGGCTTCGATTCGGACGGCGATGTCTCGCTCGACGAGGTCCCGCTGCGCCGGCCTCTCGTACTGGTGATGGGCGCCGAGGGCAAGGGCCTGCGCCAGCGCTCGCGCGAGCTATGCGACCATCTCGCCCGGCTCGACATGCCCGGCGCAATCAAGAGCCTCAACGTCTCCAACGCGACGGCGATCGCGCTCTACGCCGCGACCCGGCGCTGAAACATCAGACCGGAACGTGGACTCCACTGTTCGGGCGAATCCGAGGCGACATCTGACCCTCAGCGTCGCGCTACCTGGCCCTCGCTGCTGAAGCGCATGACCCGTACCACTGGGCGACCTTTGTTCGTTTCGATCCGATACAGCACGGGATCGGCGGCCGGCGGCCGCGGAATCCCGATCGCGACCGGGATCGAGGGCTCCTTCACTGAAGGCGGCTCGCTCGCCTCAGGCAGCACGATCACGACCCGCTGGTCGCCCGGCCAGCCAGCGAAGCCGGAATAGCCGCCATAGAAGCCTCCCCGCCCGTGGCGGACGTGGCCAGGCCGCGCGCCCGGTCGCATCGGAGCGAAACGCGGAGCCGAACCGGAGACGCCGGCCGGAGCCGCCGCGCCGAAACCCGGCGCCGCGACGGCGGGAGAGGCTAGGAGACAAAGCCCGGCGAACGCGACAGGCAGAGGAATTCGAGAGCGAAGTTTCATGCCGTCGTTTCCCTTCCTGCGCAGCCTGCCGGCGCGGTTAGCGAAAGGTTAACAACTCGGATCAAGCAAGGCGAGTCACCCAGGCCACGGGGCCGGGTCGCCTTCGAGTATGGCTCAATCCTTCGTCTTACGCCTTTCGGTGCAAGACCAAGTGCTCGGTTGAAGATTGCCGGGTGTGGACGCATTCGTAACCCATCAAACTTGGCTTTTCAAAGGCCTTTGCCCTGAGTCGGCTCGCCCGGCTCCAAGCGAAGAACCGCCGGCAAGGCGGCGTGAGGATGCAGCGGGTGGTCCGCCGCATCCGGGGGAACGACAAGACGGGAGCGCTTCATGAGCATGGCAGCAACAGCGGCTTCACAGCCGCGTCCGATGACCAGGGAAGAAAGGAAGGTCATTCTGGCCTCCTCCCTGGGCACGGTCTTCGAATGGTACGATTTCTATCTCTACGGCTCGCTGGCCACGATGATCGGCGCGCACTTCTTCTCGGCCTTCGACCCGAACACGCGCGCCATCTTCGCACTGCTGGCCTTTGCCGCAGGCTTCCTCGTGCGCCCCTTCGGCGCGCTGTTCTTCGGCCGCCTGGGTGACCTGATCGGCCGCAAGTACACCTTCCTCGTCACCATCGTGATCATGGGCGCCTCGACCTTCCTGGTCGGCCTGCTGCCGAGCTATGCCTCGATCGGCTGGATTGCGCCGGTGATCCTGATCGCACTGCGCATGCTGCAGGGCCTGGCGCTCGGCGGCGAATATGGCGGCGCGGCGGTCTATGTCGCCGAACACGCCCCGGTCGGACGCCGCGGCTTCTACACCTCCTGGATCCAGACGACCGCGACGCTCGGCCTCCTGCTGTCGCTGATCGTCATCCTTGGCATCCGCACGACCATGGGCGAGGCCGACTTCGCCGCCTGGGGCTGGCGCATTCCGTTCCTGTGCTCGATCATCCTGCTGGCGATCTCGGTCTGGATTCGCTTGCAGATGCAGGAATCCCCGGCGTTCCAGAAGATGAAGGCCGAGGGCACCGGCTCGAAGGCGCCGCTGACCGAGGCTTTCGGCCAGTGGAAGAACGCCAAGATCGCCCTGCTCGCGCTGTTCGGTCTCACCGCCGGCCAGGCCGTTGTCTGGTACACCGGCCAGTTCTACGCCCTGTTCTTCATCCAGAGCATCCTCAAGGTCGACCTCTACTCGGCGAACGTGCTGATCGCCTGGTCGCTGATCCTCGGCACCGGCGGCTTCATCGTCTTCGGCGCGCTGTCCGACAAGATCGGCCGCAAGCCGATCATCCTGGCCGGATGCCTGATCGCGGCGCTGACCTATTTCCCGCTGTTCGGCGCGCTTACCAAGGCGGCGAACCCCGGCCTCGCCGCGGCGCATGAGAACGTCAAGGTCCAGGTCGTCGCCGATCCCGCCACCTGCGGTTCGGTCTTCGATCCGGTCGGCGTGCGCACCTTCACCCAGCCCTGCGACATCGCCCGCCGCACGCTGGCCACCCAGGCGATCGTCTACACCCAGGCCCCGGCCCCGGCGGGCACGCCGGCCAAGGTCACGGTCAACGGCAAGGACGTCGCGATCGACGGCGCCTTCGCGGCGAACATCGCCAAGGAAGCGGTCGCAGCCGGCTATCCGGCGGCGGGCGATGCCCGCATCGTCAAGACCGGCTTCCTGAATGCGCTGTTCAACGCGCAGTCGCTGACGATCATCGCGATCCTGACCGTGCTCGTGATCTACGTCACGATGGTCTACGGCCCGATCGCGGCGGCGCTGGTCGAACTCTTCCCGACCCGCATCCGCTACACCGGCATGTCGCTGCCCTATCATATCGGCAATGGCTGGTTCGGCGGCCTGCTGCCGGCGACCTCGTTCGCCATGGTGGCGGGCACCGGCGACATCTACTACGGCCTCTGGTACCCGATCGTGATCGCGATGATGACCTTTGTCATCGGCATGCTCTTCGTGCCCGAGACCAAGGATCGCGACATCCTGACCCACGACAACCCCTGATCCTTCAGGCTGGATCGGCCCCGTCGATCCTGAGAGCCCCGCCCGAAAGGGCGGGGCTTTTTTGTGGGCCGGCGCAAACCGGCGGCATGGGCAACCGGACGGATGTCAGCCCCACCGCAGCCCGGATACTTTGCAAGTTCCCTAACTGGATGCGCCGGACATCGGCATGGCGACCAACAAGGCCAATCTCAGTTCTTCAGTGATCATCGCAAAGCAATTCTCAAACAAGGATACTAATACTGCGTTCCTGTACGCAGGCGCGTCCCGAGGCAAAGCCAATTTCCCGCCGTTACAACTCGTCGTCACAAGCCGAAATTAACTCATTTGGGCTAAGTTCTTCGGAGCTGGGCAAGCCGGGAGCTTGATCAGGTCTGAATCCGAATGCGGCCACTGCCGACGACGATAGCGATGGATCTTGCAACCCTCTGGTACCTGACACTCGGGACTATGCTCGTCGCGGCCGCCATGACGCTGTGGGAGCGGGAGGGCTCGGCGCGATCCAGGGAACTCGGGCTTTGGGCCATGGCCTACGGCGTCTTCGCCGCGGGCTGCATCCTCGCGATGAACCGGAATCTGCTTCCGGGCGTCTCCGGTCCCGCGCTCACCAATGTCGTCATGATGCTGGGCTACACGCTCGTTCTCAAGGGCGCACTGCTGCTGGATGACAGGAAACTGCCCGCTGCTCTCACCGCGGGCGCCCTCGCCGCGATCGGTGCAGCCTGGTTCATGGCGGGCACTGGGCTGGGGAGCACCTTCTGGAACTATGTCAGTGCCTTGCCGATCGCGGTCGTCACCGGTCTCACCGCCCTCGCCCTGTCTCGCAGCCGCACCGTGGCGGGGCTGCGCTCCCGCCCGATCGCGATCGCCGTCTTCGCCGGTCACAGCATCTTCAATCTTGCCCGTACGGCCGTCGTGCCGATCATCGCTGCATTCCTAGGCGATAGCGTGCCGGTCATGGCCGCCAAGATGACGATGTACGAGGCCGTCCTGTTCTCCGTGGCGATGCCGATGTCCCTGCTCGCGCTCGTGCGCGAAGAGGAGCGAGCCCGGCTCCTGGCGGCCACCCGCACCGACTTCCTGACCGGCCTCCTGAACCGCCAGGGCTTCTTCGAGCTTGTCCCAGAGCACGTGCGCAGCAAGGAAGACAATGTCTCCCACACGCTGCTGGCCTGCGATCTCGACCACTTCAAGGCCATCAACGACACCTATGGCCATGAAGCGGGCGACAGCGTCCTGAAGCTTTTTGCGCAGATCGCAGAAGACGCTGCGGGTGCAAACGCCCTGTGCGCCCGCCTCGGCGGCGAAGAATTCGCGATCCTGCTGCCGGCCACGACCGCAGCAGCAGCCCGCGCGGTCGCAAAGGACGTCGCGCATCGCTTCGCCGCGGCGGCGGCACGCAGCGACGGCCTCGCCATCGCGGCCACGGTCAGCATCGGGCTGGCCAAGGCCGAGGTCCGAGCTGGCAAGACCGATCTGGCCGAGCTCCTGGCGGCGGCCGATCGGGCCCTCTATAAGGCCAAGCTGCTCGGGCGCAACCGCATCGAGGTCGCCGAACCGCCGAAAATCGCCGCGGCCGCGTGAGTGGCAGGCGGAGCCGGCCGGCCACGCCGAAGCCGCGAGCGCCTCACGCCGGCAAAACGGTGACCGGCGTGCCCAACGCGACGCGGGCGTACAGGTGGATGATGTCCTGGTTGATCATCCGGATGCAGCCCGAGGAGACATTGGTGCCGACGGTGTAGGGCTCGGTCGTGCCGTGAATGCGGTAGCCGAGATCACGTCCCTCGCCGAAGAGATAGAGCGTGCGGGCGCCGAGCGGGCTCTTCGGCCCGCCGCGGACGCCGGGGCCGCGCGGCGTCGGCTCGAGCTGGGCCCTGATCTGCGGGTCGCGCTCGATCATCTCTTGCGGCGGCACCCAATCGGGCCAATCGCGCTTCATGTTGATCTTCGCCTGGCCCGTCCAGCCGAAGCCCTCGCGGCCGACGCCGACGCCATAGCGCGTGGCGACACCGCGCGATTCAACGAAATAGAGATGGTAGGAGCCGGGATCGACGACGATCGAGCCCGGCGGCTCGGCCCCACGGAACTCGACTGTCTGGCGTAGATAGCGCGGCTCGATGCTCTGATAATCGATCGCCGGCACCGGAAAGCGCTCGCCCGGATACTCCACGTAGACCTGCGCATAATTCGGCCGCGCCAGCGTCCGCGTCAGGCTGCGGCTGCTCGGCGCGGCGATCTCCGGCAGCGCCACGATGCTGCCTCCCCCGCCACAGCCGGCAAGGCTGGGAGCGAGCAGCGAAAGGGATGACATGGTAAAGGACCGGCGGCTCAGCATGGACTCATCTCGGGCAAGGCTTTTGCAAAAGCATCGACTTAGATGGTTACGGGCAGGTGAATGCCGGGGCGTGAGTGTCCGCCGCCCTTCAGAACCGCATCTCGACGTCCCTTGAGGGCGTGGTCTCTGGAGCGTTCGCCGATGGCGGCGGCGTACGTCAGGCCAAGGGCGGTGGCACCGCGAACATAGCCTTGGGGACGCGCCGGCGATCGTGGCGGAGCCGGCCAGCTCACCGTCGGTCTTGCCCTTGCCATGGCAGCCTGATACCGCAGCGCACAGGGCCGGCGTAGCACAGCGGTAGTGCAGCGGTTTTGTAAACCGAAGGTCGGGAGTTCGATCCTCTCCGCCGGCACCACCCTGATCCCCGTGGCCTGTCACTTGCAAGACATGCCGGCGCGACGACGGAGACGAGCGGAGCCGACCGAGCGATGACCTCTGCCGACCAGCGCGACCATCTGCTCGCCCTCGCACAACGCTGCGAGCGCACCGGTCGCCCCGACCGCAATCTCGACGCCGACATCTACGAGGCTCTCGGCTTCACCGTCCGGCGCAAGCCGACAACCCTGCTCGCCCCACGCACCCCGCCCGGCGGCATCTACCAGCACGGCTCGCTCTGGAAGGCGATCGGCAAGATCAGCGCCGAGATCGACGTCGCGGTCGGCGTCATCCGCGAGAAGGCACCGGACTGGAACTGGAGCCTGCAATCGGTCGCGACCGAGCAGCAGACCTACGAGGCGCTGGTCGCGGGCTGCTCCGGCCAAGGCGCGCTCGCCTCGCTCGCGCTCTGCGCCGCCTTGCTCAAGGCCTTCGCCAGGAGCCGCTCCGAGCAAGCGCCGACACAGGCCGAATCCTAGGACGACGGCGAGGCAGAGTCGGCGCACGGACTGATGCAAGCAGCCGGTGTCCAACCTGCGCTGCAGCGGCGACTTCACGGAAAGTTGACCCTAGGCAACCACACAGCGGTTGAAGGCGTTGTTCCGGCAGCTAATTTGGCGCTCGGGCCGATCCGGAGCCCAGGCATGATGCCGGATGGCGGGGCGCTATCCGGGGAGGTCATGCCTTCTCGCTGTTGGAGCCTGATCATGGCCCGTTTCGAACCCTCGCGCCGCACCGTGATGGCGGGCGCTGGCGCGCTCACCGCCGCTGCCGCGCTCGATCTGCCCGCCGGCATCGCGCCGGCCCAGGCGCAAGGAGCCCCCGTGAACCAGAATCCCGGTTTCTACCGCTACAAGGTCGGCGACATCACGGTCACTGCCATCAATGACGGCTTCGCCAAACGCCCGCTCGAGGGCTTCGTCCGCAATGCCGAGCTCGCCGACGTCAAGAAGGCGATGGAGCAGGCCTATTTGCCGGCCGATGCGCTCTCGATCAGCTTCACCACGCTGGCGCTGCAGATCGGCGACAAGCTCGTGCTGATCGACACCGGCAACGGCGATTCCGGCGCGCCGACCTCGGGCGCCTGGATGAAGAACTTCCAGGCCGCCGGGCTCGACCCGACGAATGTCTCGACCGTCGTCTTCAGCCATTTCCACGGCGACCACATCAACGGTTTCCGGCTCAAGAACGGCACCGCCGTCTTCCCGAACGCCGAGGTGATGGTGCCGGCGGCCGAATGGGCGTTCTGGATGGACGATGCCAGGATGAATGCCGCGCCCGAGGCGATGAAGGGCGCTTTCGCCGGGGTGCGCCGCGTCTTCGGCCCGGTCGCCAAGGACGTGAAACAGTACGAGGCCGGCAAGGAGATCCTGCCGGGCGTGACCGCGATCGCCGCGCCCGGCCATACGCCGGGCCATACCGTCTATGCGATCTCTTCCGGCAACGGCAAGCTGATGGTGATGTCGGATACGACCAATCATCCGGCCCTGTTCGTGCGCAATCCCGACTGGTCGGCGGTGTTCGACATGGACGGGCCGCAGGCGGCCGCCACCCGCCGCAAGCTGCTGGACATGGCCGTGACCGACAAGATGCAGGTCGCCTTCTATCACGCCCCCTTCCCCGCCACCGGCCATATCGCCAAGGCCGGCAACGGTTTCGAGCTCGTCCCGGTGCAGTGGAGCAGCGCGATCTGAGACCCTCGCACCTCCGCTGGAGAGAGGCCGAGGCGCGTGCCTCGGCCTTTCTTTTTTCAAGGCCGAACGGCTCGCGGTTCGGTCCGGCGCCGTGTTAGACGGGTAAGGCTATGCCGACCGGATACCAGCGATGACCGAGCGCTTCACCGCCATCTCCTTCGTCGCCAGCGAGACCCCGGAGGCCCAGGCCGCGCGGGTCAAGCTGGTCGAACGCTATGGCGATGCCGACCCGGCGCAGGCTGAGGTGATCGTCGCGCTCGGCGGTGACGGCCTGATGCTGCAGACGCTGCATCGCTTCATGGGCACGGGCAAGCCGATCTATGGCATGAATCGCGGCTCGGTCGGCTTCCTGATGAACGAGTTCCGCGAGCGCGGCCTGCGCCAGAAGCTCGAGGCGGCACATCGCAGCGTCGTCCACCCGCTGACGATGACGGCGGCCGATTGCAACGGCAAGCGCGTCGAGGCGCGCGCGATCAACGAGGTCTCGCTGTTCCGCCGCTCCTATCAGGCGGCGAAGCTGCGCATCTCGGTCGACGGACAGGTACGCCTGTCCGAGCTCGTCGCCGACGGCGTGCTGCTTGCGACGCCGGCCGGCTCGACGGCCTACAACCTCTCCGCCAACGGCCCGATCCTGCCGCTCGACGCGCCATTGCTGGCGCTGACCCCGCTCTCGCCGTTCCGGCCGCGGCGCTGGCGCGGAGCCCTCCTGCCCGACCATGCCAGGGTGACGATCGCGGTGCTGGAGGCTGAGAAGCGCCCAGTCAGCGCCGTCGCCGACCATACGCAGATCGACAACGTCATCTCGGTGCAGATCGCGATCGACCGCTCGCTCGACCTCGTCATGCTGCACGATCCCGGCCACAGCCTGGACGAGCGCATCCTGCGCGAGCAGTTCGGCTATTGAGGGCGCGACACCGACCGCCAAGGCCCCGAGCGCCAGCCCCCTCCGCCCGCCGTTGCCCTGCTCCCTGCGGGTCATCGCCAGCTCGCATTTTTGTCGGGGACAAGCCTCGAAAATACCTTGAACAAAACATGAACATCATTGATAGTGCCGGCATGGCCCGCTAGGGTCCGGCTCCGGTCATCCGGCCGGAAATGTGCTGAAGTGCGCAGGAAATGGAGCCTGTCATGGCTGGTAGCGTCAATAAGGTCATTCTGGTCGGCAATCTCGGGCGCGACCCCGAGGTGCGGCGCCTCGGCAGCGGCGAGCCGGTGGTCAATCTGCGGATCGCCACCTCCGAGACCTGGCGCGACAAGCAGTCGGGCGAACGCAAGGAGCGCACCGAGTGGCACTCCGTGGTGATCTTCAACGAGAACCTCGCCAAGGTCGCCGAGCAGTACCTGAAGAAGGGCTCTAAGGTTTACATCGAGGGCCAGCTGCAGACCCGCAAATGGCAGGACCAGCAGGGCGTCGAGAAGTACACGACCGAGATCGTGCTGCAGCGTTTCCGCGGCGAGCTCACCATCCTCGACAGCCGTGGCCAGGGCGGTGACGAGTTCGGCGGCGGCAGCAGCGGCGGTGGCTATGGCGACGAGGGTTCGTCGGGTGGCGGCTCCTTCGGCCGGTCGAGCCCGGTCGGCGGCGGCTCGCGCCAGCCGGCCATGGCGAGCGGCGGCGGCAGCGGCGGCTCGCGCGCGTCGAGCCATCTCGACGACGACATCCCGTTCTAGGATTCTTGCCGGTCTCCCGGCTCCTGCGAAGACACACTCGTCATTGCGAGCGTAGCGAAGCAATCCAGGGGCGGAAGAATTCTACGCCCCTACTGGATTGCTTCGTCGCTGCGGTCCTCGCAATGACGGTTTGCGGCCCCGCGCCAATTCATCCTGCAGGCTGCTCCTACGGCAGCTCTCCCTCGAAGCGCACGCCGAGCGAGCCGAGCGCGCGCCAGTAGTCAGGATAGGTCTTCGCCACGCAGGCGGGATCGAGGATGGTGACGCCGCCGATCTTGAGGCCCGCCAGCGCGAAGCTCATGGCGATGCGGTGGTCGGCGAAGGTGTCGATCTCGGCCGGCAGCGTCTGGCCGGCCAGCGCGGGATCGGAGGCGACGAGGAGATCGTCGCCATCCTCGACGCCGAGCCCCGGCCTGATCCGCGACAGGCCCTGCGCCAGCGCCGCGACCCGGTCGCATTCCTTGACGCGCAGATTGGCGATGCCGGTGAAGCGCACCGGCGTGCGGTTGAAGGCGGCAAGCACGGCGAGCGTCGGCACCGCATCCTGCATTTGCGAGCCGTCGATCTCGGCCGGCAGGTTCGGGAAGGCGGCGATCAATTCATGCGCCTTGGCGTCGGGCTGGGTGAAGGCGGAAGCCGGCACGCCGAGATCGATCGCGCCGCCGGTCAGCACCTCCGCCGCCCAGAGATAGGTCGCGGCCGAGGCATCGGGCTCGATCAGGTAGTCCGTCGCGACATAGCCGGTCGGCGCGATCCGCCAGCCGCCGCTGTCCGGCTCGGAAACCTGCGCGCCGAAAGCGCGCATCGTCGCCAATGTCAGGTCGACATAGCCGCGCGCGCCGATCTCCTGACCGGTCAGCACGACATCGACCGGATTGCGGGCGCAGGCGCCGGCCATCAGCAGCGCCGAGACATATTGGCTGGAGAGCCCGCCATCGACCTCGACCAGCCCGCCGTCGAAACCGCCCTGCCCCTGGATGGTGACCGGCGGGCAGCCGCTCGGCGCGCTGATCGCGACGCCAAGCCGAGTAAGTGCCTCGACCAGCGGCAGGATCGGCCGCTTGCGCATATGCTCGTCGCCGTCGACCACGACCGTGCCGTCGACCAGTGCCGCCGCCGCCGTCAGGAAGCGGGTCGCCGTGCCGGCATTGCCGAGGAAGAGCGGCTTGGCCGGCACCTTGAGCCGTGCGTCGCTAGTGACGATGAAGCTGGTCGCGTCGGGTTCTTCGATCGCGACGCCCATCTCGCGCAGTGCCTGCGCCATATAGCGGGTGTCGTCGCTCTTCAGCGCGCCGCTGAGCCGGCTGGTGCCTTTCGCCAGCGCCGCGACCAGTAGCGCGCGGTTGGTGATCGACTTCGAGCCGGGCGGCATTACCCGGCCGGTCAGCGCCACCGTCGTCGGCAGGATGGTGAGTTTGCTGGGGGCGAATTGGGTCATGGCAGGCTCGCGGCTCGGTCGCGAGGGTCTTAGACCGTGCCGGCGGGAAGCGGAAGGCATACCGTCATTGCGAGCGTAAGCGAAGCAATCCAGGGGCGGCAGCGCTCCACGTCCTCCTGGATTGCTTCGTCGCTACGCTCCTCGCAATGACGGAGGAGGCCCTCAGCGCCTCGCCAGTCCGAACCCACCCACCGGCTCCGTCACGACATGGCTGTCGAAGCCGGCGATGATCGGCCGAGCCTTGGCGATCGCCGCCTGCACCGCCGGCAGAGCGAGCGAGGCCTTGTGGCTCTCCTCGCGATCCCAGACCTCGGTCACCCAGATCGCATCGGCATCGTCGGGATCGCGGGCGACGATGTAGCTCAGGCAGCCCGGCATGGCGCCGCTGCTCTCCAGAATATAGCCGATCAGTGCCTCGCGCTCGCCGGGCTTGGCCCGCATCTTCCCGATCAGTCCGTACATTGGCAGCGTCTCTCCCGTTTCGGGCGGCACCCTGCCCAAGCCCCGGACGCGGCGCAACCGCTCGCCCTGACCGTTCCCGTCAGCAGCTCACTCCGGCGGCCGCCGCTCCCGCAGGATCGCCTGCGCCATGCGGTCGAGCAGGATCGCCAGCGCCACCACCGCGAGACCGCCAACGAAGCCGAGGCCGGGATCGGCGCGCTGCAGGCCGAGCAGGACGACCTCGCCCAAGCCCTTGGCGCCGATCATCGAGGCGACAACGACCATGGCGAGCGAGAGCATGATCGCCTGGTTGAGGCCCTGCAGGATCACCGGCCGCGCCAGCGGCAGTTCGATCAGCAGAAGTGTCTGGCGCGCGCGCAGGCCGAGCGCCTGTGCGGCCTGGACCATGCCGGCATCGATGCCGCGCAGGCCGAGTTCGGTCAGCCGGGCGAAGGGCGGCAGCGCGTAGATCAGGGTCGCGAGCAGTGCCGGCGCCCGCCCGAGCCCGAGCAGCATCGCCACCGGGATCAGGTAGACGAAGTTCGGAATGGTCTGCATCAGGTCGTAGACCGGGGCGAGAACTTTCCCCAGCCGGGGCAGGCGCGCTGCGGCGACGCCGAGTGGCAACCCGATCAGGACGACGAACACCACGGCGACGATGACGAGCGCGAGCGTCTGCATCGCCTCGGTCCAGACGCCGAGGCCGGCGAGCACCAGCGGCAGGATCGCCATGGCGAGCGTGAAGCCGAGGCTGCGTCGCGCCAGCCAGGCGCTTCCAGCGACGGCCAGGACGAAGGCGGGCACAGGGATGAGCAGCAGAGCAGTCTCGACGCCGCGGACCGGCGCAGTCAGCAGCCTGCTGAAGCCGTCGAGATCATTGCCATAGCCGGTGACGACGGCATCGACGCCCTGGTTGACCAGCTTCTGCAGTGCCTTGCCGAGGTCCGGCAGCCCGTCAAGCGTCACAGGCCGGACGCGACCTTGGCGGCGATCTCGGGCGGCAGCCACGCCTTCCAGACATCCGGTTGCGTCTTCAGGAAGACGAGTGCCTGCTGCTCGGGCGAGACGCCCTTCTCGCGCGCCTCGGCCAGCATTTTCGAGGTCAACTCACTGGTCGTTGTGTACTTCTTGAAGAAGCCCGCGAGCTGCGGCGCCTTCTTGGCCAGCTCGATACTGGCGCCGATGACGACGCGGCTGACCGGATAGGCGGTGGCGCGCCTGGGTGCGTCGCTCGCCTTGAGCTCGTCCCAGATCGCCTGGTCGAAGGCCGGCTCCTCGAGCTTGACCAGATCATAGGCGCCGAGCAGCCAGCTCGGCCCCCAATAATAGAACACGACCGGCCGCTTGCGCTTCAGCGCGGATTCGACGGCAGCGACGATCGCCTCGCCCGAGCCACCGCGGAGATTGGTGAAGTCCCCGGAGAGGCCATAGGCGACGAGCTTCTTGCTGTTGATGCCCTCGCAGACCCAGCCGGCGACGCAATTGTAGAAGCGTCCCTTGCCCGGCTCGTCCGGGTCGGTGAACAGCTCCTTGTAGCGCTTGAGATCCTGCACCGATTTCAGCTCCGGCGCCTTGGCGTCCGGGCCGGAGACGAGATAGCGCGGCACGAACCAGCCTTCGGTGGCATCGGGGAAGGTCGTGCCGAGCGGCTCGACCTTGCCGGCGGCCGTTTCCTTGAGCCAGGCCTCGACCGGATTGGCCAGCCAGATCTCCATGACGATGTCGACGTCGCCGCGGCCCAGGCCCGTGACCAGCGGCGCGATCACGCCCGGCACGCGCTCGACCTTGCAGCCAAAACCCTTCTCGGCGATGGCGCTGGCGACTGCGGTGTGGAAAGCGGCGGAATCATAATCGAGCCCGGCCATTTTCAGCGGCCGGTCGAGCTCGCAGGCGAGCCCGGGAGCGGCGAGACCGAGGCCGAGCAACAATGCGGCTCCTCGCAGAACGGCTTTCATCATCACGATCCCCCGCTGGCTGCGGTGCCCCATCCTGGCACCTGACTTTCCGGCCTGTCCACGAAGCGAAGCGCGAAAGGGGGCGAAAAGTTCCGCCCCGGCAGGCGAAAAGCTTAGCGCCGCTCGCAGACCATGGACACTGCGCGAACGGCGGATGGGATGGACCGCGCGTCTGACCGGACCTGTCAGCAGCGCAGAGCCTCCTCCAACCGGCAAAATCAAACCAGGTCGTCCCGGGCGACCGAAGGGCGACCCGGGACCCATGCCTGAGCCTCCCCGATAAAGGTTCAGGCATGGGTCCCGGATCTCCGCTTCGCTGCGTCCGGGACGACACCGCCAAATGACGAAGCAAAGCAATGGTTGGTAGGTTGGCCTCACCCAAGCGTGCCCAGCGCCCGCAGCGCTTTCAGCGTCTCGCGCAGGCCGCGATGCAATGGCTTGTCCTTGCGCAGGACGAGGCCGAGCTTGCGATGCACGCGCGGCGACAGGGCGCGCACCGCCAGCCCGTCGCTCTCGCCGCGCACCGCCATGCCCGGCAGGATGGCGCAGCCGAGGCCGGCGCCGACCAGCCGCTTGATCGCCTCGACGCTGCCGAGCGACATCACCGGCTTCAGCGTCACGCCGGCGCGGGCGAACCATTCATCGGCGATGCGCCGGGTGATGCCGCCAGGCTCGAACAGCAGCACCGGCAGGCGCGCCAGAGCCTCCGGCGTCAATCGCGTGGGCAAGTCCATGCCGAGCGGGGCGATCACGGCAAACTCGTCCTCCAGCAGCGGCGTCACGTCGAGACAGCGGCCGGCGGCCGGCAGCGTGACCAGTCCGATATCGATCTGGTTGTCCTCGATCGCCTTGACGATGTCAGAGGTGTTGCCGGTGCTGACAGTGAGCTCCAGCGTCGGGTGTTGCAGGCGCAGGTCGCGCAGCACCGGCGGCAGCAGGAAGATGCAGGCGGTGGCACCGGTGCCGATCCGGACACGACCCATCGAACCGGTCGCATGCCGCGCCATCGCCTCTTGCGCCGCGGCCACCGCCGCCGCGATCCGGCCGGCATGGTCGAGCAGTTCGTTCCCAGCCGCGGTCGGCTGTGCCCGGCGCCCGACCCGTTCGATCAGGGTCACGCCGAGGCGGCGCTCGAGCTCGCGGATCTGCAGGCTGACCGCCGGCTGGCTCAGCCCGAGCCTCTCGGCCGCCGCCGAGAAGCTGCCGAGCGCGATCACCTGGCGGAAGCTGTCGAGCTGGTCGAGGCGAAGATCGCGCATCTCAAAGAATTTCTCATGCTCTGCATAACTTCGAGAAGCTTCATTTATGAGGGGGCAAAGCGCAAGATCGCCGCGATGACAAGAATCGACTCCTCCCTCTCCACTCCCCCCGTCGTCGTCCGCGACACGGAAGAAGCCGACATCGCTGCGATCCAGTCGATCTACAGCCATCATGTCCTAACCGGCCTCGCCAGCTTCGAGGAGACGCCGCCGAGCGTCGCGGAGATGCTGGCGCGCCGGCGGGCGGTGCTGGCACTCGGCCTGCCCTATCTCGCCGCCGAGCGGGGCGGCCGCGTCGTCGGCTACAGCTATGCCAGCAGCTACCGCCCCCGCCCGGCCTACCGCCACACGATCGAGGATTCGGTCTATGTCGCCGAAGGACAGGCCGGGCGCGGCATCGGCGGCGCGCTGCTCGCGGCACTGATCGCCCGCTGCGAGGCCGGCCCGTGGCGGCAGATGCTGGCGGTGATCGGCGACAGCGGCAATGCCGGCTCGATCGGCCTGCATCGTCGCTTCGGCTTCGAGCCGGTCGGCACCTTGCGCTCGGCCGGCTTCAAGTTCGGCCGCTGGGTCGACACCGTGCTGATGCAGCGCAGCCTCGGGCCGGGGGACCAGACGTTGCCTGACAGGGCGAGCTAGTGCCGTCCTTCCAACTCCTTGAGTCCTTCCGGACCGAGCGAAGCGGGGATCCGGGACCCATGCCTGAGCCTCTCCGAAAGAGGCTCAGGCATGGGTCCCGGGTCTCCCTGCGTTCGCCCGGGACGACCCGGAACGGGGTGGCGTGGCCTAGCGAAAACGGTTGTCGATGATCTCCCGCCGCTCCGTCTTCTACCTCGGGCTGGCGCAGCTCATCTCCTGGGGCGTCTCCTATTATCTCGTCGGCGCCTTCGGCGAGCTCATCGCCGGCGAACTCCGCTGGTCGCAGGCGATCATCCATGGCGGGCTCTCGGCCGGCCTGCTGGTGATGGGTTTGACCTCGGGCGCGGTCGGCCGCCTGATCGACCGCCATGGCGGCCGCACGGTGATGTGCCTGGGATCGCTGCTGACAGCCGCCGGCTGCCTCGGCCTCGCCTTCGCCCATACGATCGCCGCCTATTACGCCGCCTGGCTCAGCCTCTACGATGCCGCCTTCGCGGCGCTGGCCCGGATCGGCGGCAGCGCAGCGCGCCGGCCGATCGCCCAGATCACCCTGCTCGGCGGCCTGGCCTCGACCGTGTTCTGGCCGCTCGGCCATGCGCTCGCCGAGCAGTTCGGCTGGCGCGGCGCCCTCATCGCCTATGCCGGCTTCGCGCTGTTAACCTTGCCGCTGCACCTGACTTTGCCCACCGTCTCGGCGCGGCCTTCGTCCGACGGGGCCGCGGCGAAGCCCGTCGTCACGCTCAGCCCAGCCGATACGCGCTTCGCCGGCCTGCTCTATGCGCTGATCGTCACCTTCGCCGGCATCCTCAATGCCGGCATGTCCGCCCATATGATCGGCATCCTCGCCGGTCTCGGCCTGCCGGCCGCCATCGCGGTCTGGATCGGCGCGACGCGCGGTATCGGCCAGTCGCTGGCGCGGCTCGGTGAGGTGCTGTTCGGGGCGAAGACCAGCCCGTTCGACCTCAATCTCGTCGCCTGCCTGGTCCTGCCGCTCTGCTTCGGTGTCGGCCTCGCCGGCGGGGCGAGCGCTTTTGCCGCGCTGGCCTTCGCCTTCTGCTACGGCGCCGGCAACGGTGTGCTGACGATCACGCGCGGCACGCTGCCGCTGATGCTGTTCGACCCGAAGAGCTATGGCGCCTATGTCGGGCGGTTGCTCGCGCCGGGCTTCTTCCTCTCGGCCGCCTCGCCGCTCGCCTATGCCCTGCTGATCGAGCGCCATGGCGCTGCGGCAGCGCTGATCCTGTCGGGGACGCTGGCGCTGGCCATGCTGGTCTCGGCCATCCTGCTCCGGCGGCGCTTCCGCCACGGCCTGCAGCGCGCGGACTAGCCCGGCCGCTGCCGAGCCACTTCCCGCGCGGCGCGGATCGCCATGAGCCGGCTTGCCAGCCCGGCGACATGCTCATCGGGACTCGCCGCAAGCCGGACGAAGGCCTCGTCGCGCCCTGGCAGGTGCTGGCGGTTGAACAGCAGCCAGAGCGCCGCCTCGCAACGGCAGCGCTCGCCGCGGGCGATCTCGCTAGCGACCCGCGCCATGATCGGCTCCGGCGGCAGCTTCGACATCAGCGCCAGATGCAACCCGCTGAAACGCTCGACATCGTCGAACCAGAGATCGAGGATCCACCCGGCATCCTCTGCTGTAACATGCTGCGACAGCGCCAGCCGCGCCGCCTCGGTTTCCTCCGCCTGCCAGCGCCGGAGATCGCCATGGCGCAGGCTCCAGAGCTCACGCCTGCGTGGCAGGGGCCGGCGCGCCCGCTCGCTCAACCAGGCGCGATGGCGGGTGCCAGCAGCGTTATGCGAACCGGCCCAGTTGCCGATCACCCGGATCGCCAGCACGCCCAGGCCCCACCAGGGCAACGCCAAAGCGGTCTCGATCTCGGCTCGCGCCGTCGGCGTCTCCGCGAGCCCCGCCAGCAGGCGCAGGCGTTGCGACAGCTCGCGCAGCAGGCTCGGCCGGTGCGGCGGACGCAACAGTTCATGGACATCGGGGTCCCGCCGCGCCGCCATGGCTGTCTTCGTCTCCCCGCTTCGACCGATCGACATGGATCGCAGCTGCATGCTGCGAGCTTGCCGCTTGTCGGGCTCTGCCTTGCTCTCGCGCCTGCCACGCTCCTGACAATCTCTGTCAGCACACCTCGCAGGAACAATGCGGCAACACCGGCGGCTGCGTGCTACTCATGCCCGCCTCCCGCCCGGCTGCACTGGCATGAGCCGGCGATTGCCCTATCTCTACGGCTTAGCCCGAACCGGACACCACCATGGCCCGCAAGACCACGCTCGCCGAACAGGCCGCGACGCTGGAAGACATGTTCGACCGCAAGTCCGCACAGGACTCGGCGGCCGACCGGAACGCCCGCGTCATCTCTGTGCGCGGCGCGCGCGAGCACAATCTCAAGAATGTCGACCTCGCGATTCCGCGCGACAAGCTCGTGGTGTTCACCGGCCTTTCCGGCTCGGGCAAGTCCTCGCTCGCCTTCGACACGATCTATGCGGAGGGCCAGCGCCGCTATGTCGAGTCGCTCTCGGCCTATGCCCGCCAGTTCCTCGAGATGATGCAGAAGCCCGATGTCGACCAGATCGACGGGCTCTCGCCGGCGATCTCGATCGAGCAGAAGACGACCTCGAAGAACCCGCGCTCGACGGTCGGCACCGTCACCGAGATCCACGACTATATGCGCCTGCTCTGGGCGCGCGCCGGCATCCCCTATTCGCCGGCGACCGGCCTGCCGATCGAGAGCCAGACCGTGCAGCAGATGGTCGACCGGCTGGTCGAACTGCCCGAGAAGACGCGCGGCTACCTGCTGGCGCCGGTGGTGCGCGGCCGCAAGGGCGAGTTCCGCAAGGAGATGGCCGACTGGCTGAAGCGCGGCTTCCAGCGCGTCAAGGTCAATGGCGAGTTCTACGAGATCCCGGACGCCCCTAGCCTCGACAAGAAGTTCAAGCACGACATCGACGTGGTGGTCGACCGCATCGTCATCCGGCCCGATCTCGGCGCGCGCCTCGCCGACTCGCTGGAGCAGGCGCTCGACCTCGCCGACGGCATCGCCGTCTTCGAATATGCCGACGAGAAGGAGGAGAACGGCGAAGCCAAGCGCGTCACCTTCTCCTCGAAATTCGCCTGCCCGGTCTCCGGCTTCACCATCCCCGAGATCGAGCCGCGGCTGTTCTCGTTCAACAACCCGTTCGGCGCCTGCCCGGCCTGCGACGGCCTCGGCCACGAGATGCGGATCGATCCGGAGATGATCGTTCCGGATCATTCGCTCAGCCTGAAGAAGGGCGCGATCGCGCCTTGGGCCAAGTCGACCTCGCCCTATTACGGCCAGACGCTCGACGCGCTCGCCAAGCACTTTGGCTTCTCGACCACCAAGCCCTGGTCGGAGCTGCCAACGAGCGCCCGCGACGCCATCCTGTTCGGCACTGGCACCGAGGCGGTGCGCATGGCCTATAATGACGGCCTGCGCGCCTATGAGGTGAAGAAGCCCTTCGAGGGCGTGATCACCAATATGGAGCGGCGCTGGAAGGAGACCGAGAGCGACTGGGCCCGCGAGGAGATCGGCCGCTTCATGTCGGAGACGCCCTGCGCGGCGTGCAACGGCTTCCGGCTCAAGCCCGAGGCGCTGGCGGTCAAGATCGACATGCGCCATATTGGCGAGATCTCGCAGCTCTCGGTCAAGGACGCGCTCGCCTGGGTCAGCGCCCTGCCCTCGCGCCTGTCGGCGAAGCAGAACGAGATCGCCCCGCGCATCCTCAAGGAGATCCGCGACCGGCTGACCTTCCTGCTCGATGTCGGCCTGGAATACCTGACGCTGGCGCGCGGCTCGCGCACGCTCTCGGGCGGCGAGAGCCAGCGCATCCGCCTCGCCTCGCAGATCGGTTCGGGCCTCACCGGCGTGCTCTATGTGCTGGACGAGCCCTCGATCGGCCTGCACCAGCGCGACAATGAGCGCCTGCTCGGCACGCTGCGCCGCCTGCGCGACCTCGGCAACACCGTGATCGTGGTCGAGCATGACGAGGACGCGATCCTCACCGCCGACTATGTCGTCGATGTCGGCCCCGGCGCCGGCATCCATGGCGGCGAGATCGTCTCGAAGGGCACGCCGCAGGACATCCTCAGCGACCCGAACTCGCTCACCGGCAAGTACCTCACCGGCGAGATGAGCGTGCCGGTGCCCGCCAAGCGCCGCAAGCCGCAGAAGGGCCGGAGCCTGAAGATCGTCGGTGCCCGCGGCAACAACCTCAAGGACGTCACGGTCGACATCCCGCTCGGCCTGTTCACCTGCATCACCGGCGTGTCGGGCGGCGGCAAGTCGACGCTGGTCATCGACACGCTCTACAAGGCGATCGCGCGCAAGCTCAACGGCGCGATCGAGCATCCTGCCCCGCATGAGCGCATCGAGGGCATGGAGCATCTCGACAAGGTCATCGACATCGACCAGTCGCCCATTGGGAGAACTCCGCGCAGTAACCCGGCGACCTATACCGGCGCCTTCACGCCGATCCGCGAATGGTTCGCCGGCCTGCCCGAGGCCAAGGCGCGCGGCTACCAGGCCGGCCGCTTCTCGTTCAACGTCAAAGGAGGCCGCTGCGAGGCCTGCCAGGGCGACGGCGTCATCAAGATCGAGATGCACTTCCTGCCCGACGTCTACGTCACCTGCGACGTCTGCAAAGGCAAACGCTACGACCGAGAAACCCTTGAAGTGAAATACCGCGAGCGCTCGATCGCCGACGTGCTCGACATGACGGTCGAGGAGGCCAAGGACCTGTTCAAGGCCGTGCCCTCGATCCGCGACAAGATGGTGACGCTCGCCCGCGTCGGGCTCGACTATGTCAAGGTCGGCCAGCAGGCGACGACGCTCTCGGGCGGCGAGGCGCAGCGCGTCAAGCTCTCCAAGGAGCTCAGCAAGCGCGCCACCGGCCGCACCCTCTACATCCTCGACGAGCCGACCACCGGCCTGCATTTCCACGACGTCGCCAAGCTGATGGAGGTGCTGCACGAGCTGGTCGAGCAGGGCAATTCCGTGGTGGTGATCGAGCACAATCTCGAAGTGATCAAGACCGCCGACTGGATCATCGACATGGGCCCCGAAGGCGGCGACGGCGGCGGCGAGGTCGTGGCGCAAGGCACGCCGGAGGATGTGGTCCGGATCGGCAAGGGCCACACCGCGCGCTTCCTCAAGGAGGTGCTGGAGCGGCGGCCGTTGAAGGGGAAAGGGGCAAGGCAGGCGGCGGAGTAGATCCGCAGCCTGCCTCTACAATTTACGGAGCAGGCAGCTGAGGAAGAGGCGCCTTCGTCTCGGACCGCCTCAGCGCTTCATACGCCTCTGCGGCTCGTTCTAGCCGTCCTTCAGCTGCTTTGCTGGGCTTACGGCGACGCGTTTCATGCCAAGGATTGCCCTTCGCTTTCGTGTCAAACCCTTCCGCAATGAAAAGATATGCCGCTGTCGCGGCAAGCTCTAATTCAACCGCATTTATGCTTTTAGCGCGTTGGACAAAATCGGCACGTAGAGCGTCCGCCTCACCGACATTCTCAACCAAGGTGTAGACCGAATATCGTCCACCCCAATCAGCTGTCCTTTCCTCTTCCCGAACAGGGCCGAGGATCGCCGCGATTTCCATTGCTTGCGCAAGCTCCTCGCTAAACGGACCATAGTGGCGATACTCAAACGAGAAATCATCGCTGAAACCGGCCAGATTCAAGAGGTACGCAATTTTCTGCAGGCGGGTCCGCCCAACAAGCTCCCCCCCCGCGTCCTGAACGATACGAGCTGCTGCACGATATGGGTCATGACGCGCCATCGACAGCCTCCGCAAACTTTGTTCTCATTACGTTCTCTATCTCAGAAGTAGCCTCGGTGTCATCCCTAAACACGTAGGCCCTGCAGAGATTGAAGGGTTCAGCGCTCGCGATCACCGGTGAAAACTCAGCAATGTCCCTCGGCGCCCCCTCTCCCGCACGGAGCAGGATTTGATTGAGCGGCGTTTTCGAATCTTGGAAACGCTTATACGGATTGCGAGCATACTGATCGACTAGGAATCTCACCGGTCCACCGGGCTTCTCTGATTCGCGGCTCTTCAGTTCGCCTGCAACAGCATCACAAATTACCTTAATCCTTGCTTGACGCTGCTCTCGGGGCTCTCCTTCCTTATGCGGAAGTTCGGCCTCGGCGCGCATTCGCAAATCGATGCACCGCGTCAGATGCCGTTGTCTCAACGAATCGGTGAGGCGCCTGATCTCGCCATCATCTGCTTCCGAGAGCATCGGCAATGATCCCCAGAATACGGCATCGTCTAGCGCTAGCGCTCTCTCCAAATTATCGGGCTCGGCAACGAAACGCAGAATTGGATGGCGTTTCTCAGAGCCCGTCCCGAAAGGGTTGAGCGACTGGGGCACTCGTGATTCCAAGGGGTTGTTCAGGCCATCTTGGAGCGAGCGATGTGGACCCCAGCCACT
>NZ_JBHSLW010000066.1:0-15864 GCF_042657265.1 Allobosea eneae | reverse complement strand
CGCGTTGCCCTACGCTGCGAAAAGACCAAGCGAAATTTCGCAGCCATTGTCGCTCTCGCCGCAGCATTCGTCTTGGTAAAATCCGTCCACACCGCCTAGGTTGGAGGTGTAGTTGTACAGGGTCTTGAACCGCGCCTTCAGCTCGGTGATCTCAAGACGGACCTGCTCGAGCGCCTCGGCTTGGCGGATGTGGTGGTGGGTGGGCGAGCGATCACCTCGACCATCCACAGCGTCCAGAATTCCATGCGTAAGAGCAGCGTTGAAGCCGCGGGTCGCATGCACGCGCTCGCGAACCTTGCCATTGATACGCCGCTGCAGCCGCGGCAGGACGGCGATCTGCAACGGCAGCATCATCAGGGCCGCCAAGGCGAGCGCGACGTTCTGCATGAACAGGAACACCACGCTCGTGACGAGCGTGCCACCTTGGATCAGCGGCACGACAAGCAGGCTGCCGCCGAAATAGCCGATCGGCTCGCATTCCTGGATCGCCACCGCGGCGAGGGTTGACCGGCCGCGCGGACAGCGTTCCGCACGCCGGCGCCGGATCACTGCGAGCCGGATGCGTCGGACGATGCGTTCACTGACTCGGCCCCGGACTACGTTTGCGGTGTATTTGATCAAGCTGTTGGCCGTGGGGACGAGCAGGTAACTGGCGCAGAGCGCAAACAGCAACGCCTCCGAATCAAGCGCGATGCCGAGGAAATCCATCTTCGGCCCATGCTCGGCTAGCGCGTGATTGATGATGTGCTTCGGCAGCAGCAGCAGGACGTAGGTGGCCGGGATGGTGAGGACGGACAAGACCACCAAGCGGACCTGAAATGGCACTGTGGCGCGCAGCACGAAGCGCTCGAGAGTGGGAAAGGCCTTCTTCGAGTCTGCTAACGCGTCATCTACCCTCCGCGCGCGTCCGCGCCGCCAATGTACAACGGCGGACCACACGAGCCGCAGCAGATGCCATCCCAGCCAAGCCGGCGTGACCACCAGCACGATGACGAAGATCGGCAGCATCCAGTGATGGTCTTGCGGGGTGTGGACCCACACGACCATGTGCATCAGGCGGTAAAGCTGCTCGACGGTGTCTTGCAACACCGTTCAGCTCCTCGTCGGTCCAGGCGTTTTCCCTCTTGGTCTCATCACGCGTCCTCGCTCCCTCGTTGACCGCCCGGCATAGGAGCGGCCCCCCGGGTCTCGACGGGGAGCCGCTCCCGCTCCCATCGCGCGCGCGGGGGCAGTGCTTCGCGATGGAACTCGATGACGACAATCACGTAGCCGGATGCTCATCCCTGGCCTGCCCTCGGGCATTTTCCTGATCCAGCCCGCCTAGCCGATCGCCCGCCGCAGCCACTGGGCGTAGTAGCGCGCCAGGATCACGATCCGCCGTTGCTCGTTGTCGGGCTGGTACCAAGCCCCTCCGGTGCTCGACGGCAACGCCAGGAGCTGCGGATAGCGGGCGACGATTTCACCGCTCGGAGCCAGGAGGAGCGCGTCCCCTTCGAGGTAGTCCGTCTCCCCTCCGCCGCCGCCTCGGCCACCGCCACCTCCGCCACTGCCCCCTCCTCCGCCACCCCCGCCGACGTAGGCAGACAGCGTCAATCCGGTGAGGCGGACCACCAGTCTCTGACCACCAAGACGGTCGGCGAACACGGCCTGCAGCTCGGCTGTCATCGTCGAACGGATCAACTCGGCCGTCGGGCCGAGACCAAGGGCCAGGAGGCGATCGACGTCCACCACAACGGAAGAGGGCGCACGTCCGGCGCCGCGCACGCGAGGGGCTGCACTCGAGACCGCAGGAACGAATGCGCTCACGGCGGCCGACGAGGCAGCGAGGAACGAGCGGCGTGAGATCCGAGTCATGGTCATCTCCTGTGTCATCGACCATCGGGCGTGCGCAGCCCAATCCAGAGATCCTTGACCTGGTCGAAGTGGCGCTTTGCGTCGTAGCTGGGGGCCCTGAGCGCGAGAACGCGGGCTGAGAGCCGGCCGACCGCGGACAGCACGCTGTAGGATGCGACGACCCTGTCGCGTTGGGCCGTGACGAGGTTCACTCGCGCGTTGAGCAGCTCCTGCTGCGCGTTGAGGACCTCGAGGGTCGTGCGTTGTCCGACGCGCGCCTCTTCGCGCACGCCGGTGAGCGCGATCTCGCTCGCTTGGATTTGCGTCTGGGCCGCGGTGATCTGGGCCTTGGTGGCTTCGAGCTGTCCCCAAGCAGACAGCACGGCGGCGCGGACCTGATCACGGGTGACCTCGACCTCGATGCGGCGCTGGCCGGCCGTTTCCTTGGCCTGGCGCGTGCGGGCATAAACCTCGCCGCCCTCATAGATCGGGACCGTCAGGCGCACCACGGCAGTGGCGGCGGTCCGAGCGTCGCCGCGTGTTTCGACGTCGGAGCGGCGCGAGAGTCCGGCGCTGAGGCCGAGCGAGGGATAGAGTTCACCTTCGACGACCTTGACCTCGAGCTCGGCCGCATCGACGCCGTGCAGGGACGCTTTGATCGCCGGGTGCTCCGCGAGCGCGACTTGCACGGCCGCCGGGAGACTGCGGGGAAGCCAGCGATCGGCGGGCGGCCCTGGGGCCAGCGTCTTCGGATCGACGCCGATCACCTGACGGTAGCGCGCAATGCTGGCGCGCAGGTTGGCTTCGGCGAGGCTGACCTGCGACCGGCTTCCGGCGAGTCGCGCCTCCGCTTGCGACACGTCCGTGCGCGTGACCTGGCCCGCCTCGTAGCGCTCGCGCGTCTGGCTGAGCTGCTCGTTCAGGAGCTCGACGTTGTTGCGTTGCAGATCCAGAATCGCCGTGTCGCGCAACACGTTCATGTACGCGGAGACCGCATCGAAGAGCAGGTTCTGCTCCGTGTTGCGCAGCGCCTCGCGGGCGCCGAAGACTTGCGACTCGGCCGTGCGCACATTGTTGCGCGTCCGAAAGCCGTCGAAGAGCGTCTGGTTGAGAGTGATCCCCGCCCCGCGCGGAAACAGAGAGCCGGATTGGCCGCTGGCCCCTTCCATGCCGCCCGGTGTCGAACTGCGCATCGCCGCGACACCTGCGTCGGCCTCGGCGGAAATGCGCGGCCGATAGCCAGAGAGCGCCCGCGGCACGTTCTCGTCCACAGCCCGCAAGCTCGCCCGCTCGGCGTTAAGCTGGGGGTTTGCCCCATAAGCCCGCGCCAGCGCACCCGGCAGGGTCTCGGCGGCCGCTCCATACACGCCAAACGCGACGGCGACGCTTGCAAGCACGCCGGTCAGGAGGAGCTCGATGGTCCGTCGCGCGTGGCGATCACGTCCTTGGCACGGGGTACTGTTTCGCCGGTTACTGCCCCACGGGCATGGGGCCGTGACGCGTTCGAACGAGATGCCCAGCGATGGGACGGCGTGAGCCATCAGCGTGAACCGTCGCGCAAAGCGGGCTTCTGCCCCGTTTGGTTGTTCGGTGCAGCCTCCCCTCCTGGCTCCACGCAATGCGGCCGCTCATCCTCGAGCGGGTTTCTCGGCCGGGAGGTGGTCGCCGCAACACCTGGCAGCCGCAACACGCGCAAAGGGTCATGCGGTCCGGCAATGCAGTCCGCCTGCCGAGGCGGGCTGCCGACCGGCAGAACGAGATGCGAGGCGATCAGGATGACGGAGGGTAAAATCATGGACTTGCTTGCGTCGTCGGCTGAGAAGGGGTCGCCTGGAGAGATCCCGGATCGTTCACCCAGGCGGAGCGCGAAGGGTGCGGTAGAGTTCGTTCACCCCGTCGCTGAAATCCTCCCCCGCATTCTTCGAACAAAAGGTGCGCAGAAACTCCGCCTGCTTCAGCAAAGGGAACGCCGGGGGCGTAAGGTCGAGTCCTTCGTCCTTGCCCGCAGGCGCCCGGATCAGAAGCCCGTTCATGTAGCTCTGCGCCCAGGCGAAGAAGTTCTTCTCGACATCAGGGCGACCGGCGATCTCGCGAAGAAAAACCTGGCAGCTCGCGGCGCCGATGCCGACGATCTTCACTGATTGGGCCTGGGCTTGTCCGGCCATGAGACCTGCGATTGTTGCGAGAACCGCGGGCAACGCGGATCTGGCCTGGAGCGCGCTGCCGCGGAGGGTTGGTGTCGGCATCGATTTCTCCTGAGCTCTGTCGGACCGCCGCATTCCCGTTGCCCCTTCATTCAGCCGCTTGCCTAGCTGGCACATGTTCTTCCGTGTCTGGCGTGTCCGGCAGCTCCGGCTCGTGATGAGAGTCGACGCACGCCCGCGCCTTGTGTCCGGAGAAGCGGGCATACAGCGCTGGCAGCACCACGAGGGTCAGGATGGTCGCGCTGATCAGGCCGCCGATGACCACGGTCGCCAACGGTTTCTGGACCTCGGCTCCCGTTCCGGTGGCGAGTGCCATGGGCACGAAGCCGAGCGAGGCGACGAGCGCCGTCATGGCGACCGGGCGCAGGCGCACCAGCGCCCCCTCATAGATCGCCTCGAGCTTCGGCACGTCGTCATCCATGAGCTGCTTGATGAAAGTCAGCATGACGAGACCGTTCAGCACCGCGACGCCCGACAACGCGATGAAGCCCACCGCGGCGGAGACCGAGAACGGCATGTCGCGCAGCCACAGGGCGAAGATCCCGCCCGTCAGCGCCAGCGGCACGGCGCTGAACACCAGGAGTGCGTCGCGTGCTGACCCGAGTGCGCTGAACAGAAGCAGGAAGATCAGGACGAAGCACGCCGGCACCACGATCATGAGCCGCTGGCGTGCGGCCGCCAGGTTCTCGAACTGGCCGCCCCAGGTGATGTAGTAGCCGGCGGGCAGCTGGACCTCTTGGGCGATCCTCGCTTGCGCCTCGTTGACGAGCGAAGCGATGTCGCGTCCGCGCACGTTGGCAGTGACGACGACGCGCCGCTTGCCGTTCTCGCGGCTGATCTGGTTGGGTCCTTCCGCGATCTCGATGCTGGCCACCTCCCGCAGAGGAATGGTCGCCCCAGTGGCTCCTTGGCCGGCAGCCGCCGGAAGAGGCACCGGCAGATTCAAGAGCGCGTCGACATCGGCGCGGATGCCGTCCGGCAGACGCACGACGATGTCGAAACGCCGGTCGCCCTCGAACACGAGGCCGGCCTCTCGTCCCCCGATCGCCGTGCCGATCACGTCCTGAACGGCCGTGAGGCTCAAGCCGCGGCGCTCGATCTCGTCGCGGTCGATCTTGATCTCCTGGAACGGAAGGCCTGTCGCCTGCTCGACCGAGACGTCAGCCGCGCCCTCAAGCCCGCGCAGGATGTTGGCGATCTGGTTGGCGGCCGCGAGCATCGGCTCGAACTCCTCGCCGAAGACCTTGACGGCGAGATCGCCACGGGTGCCCGCAAGCAGCTCGTTGAAGCGCATCTGGATCGGCTGCGTGAAGGACAGGTTGTTGCCGGGAAGCCTGCCGACCGCCGCCTCCATGTCCTTGATCAGCTGCTCCTTCGAAAGGTTGGGGTCGGGCCATTCCTCCTGCGGCTTGAGGATGATAAAGGTGTCGGACGCGTTCGGCGGCATCGGGTCGGCTGCGACCTCCGCCGTGCCCGTCTTCGAGAACACGAACGCGACCTGCGGAAAGCGGCTGATCGCCTTCTCGACCGCGAACTGCATCTCCTGCGACTGGGACAGCGATGTCGACGGGATGCGCAGCGCCTGCATGGCGATGTTCTTCTCATCGAGGGTCGGGATAAACTCCTGGCCGAGCCGGGTGAACAAGCCCGCGCTGGCGGCGAAGAGGAGAACGGCCCCGAGGATGAACGACACCGGGAACCGGATGGCTCGTCGCAGCACCGGCCGGTACACGGCCTTGAGGCCGCGCACGAAGAAGTTCTCCTTCTCCTGCACGCGTCCGGTGATCACGATGGCGATCATCGCCGGCACGAAGGTCAGCGAGAGCACGAAGGCGGCGACGAGCGCGATGATGACGGTGAGCGCCATTGGCTCGAACATCTTGCCCTCGACGCCCGTGAAGGTCAGGAGCGGTGCATAAACGAGGATGATGATGGCCTGCCCGTAGACCGATGGGCCAATCATCTCCTCGGCCGACTCGCGCACGGTCGTCAGGCGCTCGCCTAAGCTCAGCTTCCGGCCGAACTCGTGCTGCCGTTCGGCCAAGTGCCTCAGGCTGTTCTCGGCGATGATGACCGCGCCGTCGACGATGAGACCGAAGTCGAGCGCGCCGAGGCTCATCAGGTTGGCGCTGATCCTACCCTGCACCATCCCGGTCATAGTGAGGAGCATCGCGATCGGGATCACAAGCGCCGTGATGAGCGCCGCTCGGAAGTTGCCGAGGAGCAGGAACAGCACCAGGATGACGAGCCCGGCGCCCTCGGCCAGGTTTTTGCTCACCGTCTTTACGGTGGCGTTGACCAGGAGCGTGCGGTTCAGGACGGTCTTGGCGATGATGCCCGGCGGCAGCGACTTGTTGATCGTCTGCATCTTGGCGTCGACGGCCGCCGCGACCGTGCGGCTGTTGCCGCCGATCAGCATCAGCGCGGTGCCGACCACCACCTCCTGGCCATTCTCGCTCGCGCTGCCGGTCCGGAGCTCCTTTCCGATAGTGACCTCGGCGACGTCCCTCACCCGGATCGGCACGCCTTCCCGGGTCGCGACGACGATGCCGCCGATCTCGCTCATCCGCTCGACGCGCCCGCCCGAGCGCACGACGAAGCCCTCGCCGTTGCGCTCGACATAGCCTGCACCGCGGCTGACGTTGTTGGCCTCGATGGCTGTGGCGATCTCGCCAAATGACAGCCCGTAGCCGATCAGCTTCGCCGGGTCGGGCTGGACGTGGTACTGCTTCTCGTAGCCGCCGATCGAGTCGACGCCCGCGACCCCCGGAACGCTCTTCAGCTGAGGCCGGATGATCCAGTCCTGGACCGTGCGCAGATAGGCGGCGCGCTGGAAGTCGTCGGTGAGACGCTGGCCCTCGGGGGTGAGGTACGTGCCATCGCTCTGCCAGCCGGGCTTGCCGTCCTGGATAGGTGCGGGCGGGCGCTCAGCACCGGCGCCATTCGCCCCGTGAGCTCCGCCCTTAGCGGGCGCCGTGCTGGCCTCAGTACCCTTCCCTGCGCCCTCTCCGACCCCTGCCGGTAGCACATACTCGACCGTGTACATGTAGATCTCGCCGAGACCGGTGGAAATCGGGCCCATCCGGGGCTCGGCGCCGGGCGGCAGGCTGCTCTTGGCGTCGGTCAAGCGCTCGTTGACCTGCTGACGGGCGAAATAGATGTCGGTCTTTTCGCTAAAGACGGCGGTCACCTGCGAGAAGCCGTTTCGCGACAGCGAGCGCGTGTACTCGAGCCCGGCAATTCCGGCGAGCGTCGTCTCGATCGGGAACGTGACCTGCTTCTCGATATCGTAGGGGGAGAGAGCCGTCGCTGTCGTGTTGATCTGGACCTGGTTGTTGGTGATGTCCGGAACGGCGTCGATCGGCAGCTTGGTCAGCGAGTAGACGCCGAAGGCGGCCGCGAGCAAGGTGACGAGCACCACGACCCAGCGGTGATGAACCGAGAAAGCAAGGATGCGGGCAATCATGAGACTTGGCCTTAGTGGGCGTGGGAGGCTTCGGACTTGCCGAGCTCGGCTTTGAGCGTGAAGGTGTTGGCGACCGCGATTTCCTCGCCGGGATCGAGCCCGAACACGATCTCGGTCGACTGCCCATCTGTGCGGCCGAGCACGACCTCGCGCTTCTCGAACCCCTCCGGTGTGCGCACGAACACGACCTGGTCCTTGCCGACGGTCTGGAGCGCGGTCTTCGGCACGACGAGGGGAGCCTTCTGCTCCTCGACGACGATCCCGGCGGTCACGAAAGCGCCCGGCTGCCACACGCCGCTCTTGTTGGAGATCTGAGCCACGACGCGGGCGGAGCGTGTCTCCGGATTGAGCATCGGGCTCTTGAAAACGATCTTGCCGTCAGCCCGCTCGTTCATGCCGCCCGCCGTAACCTGGACCGCTTGGCCCTCCTTCACTAAGGGCAGGTCGCGTGGAGACACGGCGAGATCGACCCAAACTTGCGACAGGTCGGCGATCCCATAGAGTTCCTTGGGCTGGCCCTCGCCGCCGACAGCCGCCCCGAGATTGACGAGGCGCTCGACGATGCGGCCGGCAAGCGGCGCGCGGAGCTCGTAGCGCTGCAGGGCGGTCGACTGGCGTGACAGGCCGGCGATCTCCTTGTCGGGTACGCTCAGAGCCGTGAGCTTCTGGCGGGCGAGGTCGAAGCGCAGCTGCGCTTCCGAGAAGGTGGTGCGGGCGCGCAGGAACTGCTGCTCGGCGGTGATGTTCTTCTGGAACAGCATCTGCTCGCGCTCAAAGAGCGTCTTCTGCAGGTCGAAGTTGACCTGAGCGCCGAGGTACTCGCTCTTGGCGTCGGCTACTTCGCGGCTGTCCAGGACGGCGACGACCTCGCCCTTCGCGACGCTATCACCGAGCTGCTTGTTGAGGTCTGCTACGGTTCCAACCACCTTCGCCGCAACGCGCGCGATCCGGTCCGCCGCGGGAACGACCGTGCCCGGAACGGTCAGGCGCCGCGCGAGCGTGCCGTCGGAGGCTTTGGCCGTCTCGATCTTGGCCGCGGCGATCTGATCGGCGGCGAGCTTGAGCACGCCCTCCTTGCCCTCTTCCTTCTCAGCACCCCCGGCTCCATGGCCATGACCATCGTCCTTGCCGCCGCCATGGGCCTCCTTGCCCTCGGCCTGCTTCGGGGGGGCCTTCGGGGGCTCCTGGGCGCTGAGTTGAGCAAGCCCCGGCAGAGGCACGGCGCCTATGACGGTTCGGGCGGTCCGCGAGACCTCCGGAACGATGCTCGCGACGGCAACGCCGACGACGAGCGCGACGATGATGAAGAGAAAGCGCAGGAACATACCACCACCTCCGACAGGTGCTCGCGGAGCGAACCGGTCGAGGCCTTGCCTGCTGTGCAGGCGCGGCCGAATGCTCAACCGCCCAAGCCCATTAAGACGAGCTTGGGATGAGGCCTGAGGCGGCTCGTGTCCGAGCCGCGTCAGACCTCAGGGCGGTCAGGCGCGGGGTGGCTTGAAGGGAAGGGAGCCCGGACCGGGCCGGGGCGCTGCGTCAGATCTCGCGGGGTGATCCGCGGCTGAGCGGACGCGCTCGACCGAGACGGCGCTCCAGGACGGCCGGACGGCCGAATGGCAGGCGCAATGCGCATGCTGGACGAGCCCAGCATCCCCGGAAGGGCTCGGGACATCTGTGTCCCCAGTGGTGTTCGTGATCGCGGCCGAGGCGAGGTCCGGAACAGGGCCGGTCGCAAAGCCCTGAAGCGGCACCATCAGTGTCAAGAAGATGACCATAGCCATGGCATGCGCGATCAACGCCTGCCACAACGGGCGGCGCTTTCCATTCGCGCATCGGGTGGTCCGTGAAGCCATGGCCTTGATGGAGTAAGCGCCTGTGGTTAGCGGCTGGTTACGTCGACGTTATAGCGGCCCTTACCGACCTCGGTCGACCCCGTCTTGAGGGTCACGGTCGCCCGGAACTTACCCTCGACCGGGAAGTCGACCTTGCCCGATAGCATGTTGTCGCTAGCGGGCTTGAGTTCAAGTGTCTTCTGCTCATTGCCCTTGGCCAGCACCATCGCGGTCGCGCTGAACTTTGACGCGTCGACCTTCTTCTCCTTGTCGTCGAGGACGTAGAGCATGGCATCCGTGCCCTTGACTACGAGCTCGGCTTCGTAGGAACCGATCTTCTGGACCTGGCCGCCGTGCTCCGCCCCGTGCGAATGCGCTTGCGCCAGGGCGAGTGCGGGAGAGAGGGCGAGAGCCGCTACCAAGAGCATACGGAAATTAGACATTAGTCACCTCATCATGATGTGTGTCAGGAGAAATCCGAACGCAGATCGAACGACACGCTGTCTTGCAGCGGAACTTGGCCCAAACTGAGGTGCCGCAGGCCTCCCTGACTGGCCCGCAACCCTTCAGCCCGTGAGACAGTCACGCCGCGCATGCCGGGCGAACTCACTCTATTGATTGCGGTTTCCGAACAGGGCGAGCAGGAACTGGAACATGTTGATGAAGTCGAGATAGAGGGTCAGCGCGCCGAAGATCGATGCCTTGGCCGCGGCCTCGCCGTCTGCCGAGCCGAGCTCGTAGACGTACATCTCCTTGAGCTTCTGCGTGTCATAGGCGGTGAGCCCCGCGAAGATCAGTACGCCGATGACCGAAATCGCGAACTGCAACGCGCTCGAAGCCAGGAAGATGTTGACGAGCGAGGCGATGATGAGCCCGATTACGCCCATGACCAGGAACGAGCCCATCCCTGACAGGCTGCGCGAGGTGCTGTAGCCCCAAAGGCTGAGCGCGCCAAAGGACGCGGCCGCAATGAAGAACACTTGCACCACGCTGGCCCCGGTGTAGCGGATGAGCAGCGTCGAGAGCGAGGCGCCCATCACAGCCGCGAAGGCGAGGAAGGTTGTCCGCGCAGTCGCCGCCGACATGCGGTCCATCCGGAACGAGAAGAAGAAGATGAAGGCAAGCGGCGCCAGCGCCAACACCCACATCAGGGGCGTCGCGTAGAGCAGCCGGCCGAAGCTGGTCAGGGGAATGCTGCCGATCCGGGCGACGGCGTCGGCCTGAGAGCCCGCAACGGCGAGCTTGTTGACCCCGAGCGCCACCAGCGCCGACAGCGCCAGCCCCAGCACCATGTTGTTGTACACGCCGACCATGAAGGCGCGCAGGCCCTGGTCGACCTCGGCTTGGCTCCGGGCAAGAGGCGAGCTGCCCCAGGTGGGGGGTCTTGAATCGTACCGTTCCATCGCTGTCTCCCGTTTTAAACCTATTCAGGCTTTCTGCGGCTTTTCCGCGGCCCGGAGCGCCTCAGTCTCGACCTGGATCGTCACATGGTCGGCGTCAAACTCGTCCGCCAAGATCCGACGCGCATCGGTGAGAATACGTTCCGCTTGCGCCATGTCGACGACCACGAGATGCGCACTCATCGCGTCAATCCCGGAGGCGGCGACCGACACGTGCACGTCGTGCACCGCCGTCACGCCCGGGATGGCGAGCAGCTGGCGCTCGACGAGGCGGACAACGTAAAGCCTGATATCCGAGCCCTTTCTGACCAGCTCAGCTCCGCAACTGCCGATGTTCTGAACCTCCCGGCGATGCGGCAGCAACCCTTGCGAATAAGCTTGGGCCAGAGCGAGCGCGGGAACAAGGGCGAAGCTCGCCGTGAACAGGATCCGTAGCTTCAGCATCGAGAGCCTCGCGTGGTGCTGCCTTCAACGCGGATATGAGGGTTCGAGGGCTTGTCGGGCACCTTTGCTGGACAGTGCTCGCCGCCGAGCTTGTTCAAGCTGAGGTCCTGCCAGCTCCTTCGGTTGCGGATCGGAGAGCGGTGCGGGGATCGTCGTGGCTGAACCACCGCGACAATCATCAGCATCACGCCGACCGTAATCGCGACATCGGCCATGTTGAAGGCTGGCCAGTGCCAAGCTCCGACATGAAAATCCAGGAAGTCCGTGACGGCGCCCTGGCGCACACGATCGACGAGGTTCCCGGTCGCGCCGCCCGCGATGAGGCCAAGGCCGAGGGTCTCGCGCGGCTGCTCGCTGCGCATCGCCCAGACGAGAAGGCCCGCCGCGACGGACCCGGTGATCCCTGCCAGCAGCATGGGCCGATCCGCAAAGGCGCCGCTTAGCAGGCCGAAGCTGACCCCTGGATTGAATCCGAGTGTCAGATTGAGGACTGGCGTGACCTCGATCACGCGAGGCGGCACCATGACGAGGCTCTGGATAAGCCACTTCGTGCCAAGATCTGCGACGAGTGCAACCGCAAACGCCAGGAGCGCCATCCCCGTGCGAGACCAGGTTGGGCTCATGACGCGAGCACGCTCTCCGGATTGCCAGGTCATGGACTCGCGGCCTGACCGCAGGACGGGCAGAACTTGGCGCCGGGCTCAAGGCTGGCTCCGCATTTCGAACACTTTGCTTCTTCCGGCCCGAGACGCTCGCCGCACTGGCCGCAGAACCGTGCCGAGGGTGCGTTGTCGGACCGGCAGCTCGGGCAGACAACCACGCGGACGGGCTCGGCCGTATCGCATTGATGCCCGGGCGCGGGGCTTTGCGGAGCCGCGGGCCAACCTGGAGTTGGGGCGCCCGGCCCGGGGCCCGGCGCCCCCCAAGGCCCACCGCCGTAGGACCCGTGCCCGCCACCGTGGCCGCCATGACCTCCGCCAAAGCCGCCGCCGTGACCGCCGCGAAGGCCCCCTAGCAAGTCCCGTAGAAAGCTCATGGTTTGCTCCTCTGGTGCATGTTTGAGCTCTGCTGAGCTAAGCCGTCGCGGGCTTCAGGGTCGCCGGAGCGCCCGGACGGGTTCCTCCACTCGAGCCGGTCTCCTGAAAGAACCCGAGCAGCCGCAGCGCGTTCGCGGTGACGATCACGGTCGCGCCCGTGTCGGCGAGGATGGCGATCCACAGGCCCGTGAGCCCGAGCACGCTCGTTACCAGGAACACGGCCTTGAGCCCGAGCGCGATCGTAATGTTCTGGCGGATGTTCGCCATTGTGGCGCGCGCGAGCCGCACCATGCGCGCTACGTCGCGAACCTGGTTCCGGAGCAGCGCGGCGTCCGCCGTCTCGAGCGCGACGTCGGTGCCCGAGCCCATGGCGACGCCGACCTGCGCCGCCGCGAGCGCTGGTGCGTCATTGATGCCGTCGCCGATCATCATCACCGACTGATGCTCGGCGAGCGCGCGGATGGCCGTGACCTTGTCGTCCGGCATGAGTTCCGCGCGCTCGTCCATTTCGAGCGAGCCGGCGATGGCCGCCGCGGTGCGCTTGTTGTCGCCGGTCAGCATGACCGAGCCGATGCCGAGCGCCTTGAGCTCGGCGACCGCTTCGCGCGCGTCCGCGCGCGACTCATCGCGGAGCGCGATGAGGCCGAGAGGCCGGCCCTCCCCGACGAGCGCCGCCACGGTCTTTCCCTCGCTCTCGAGCCGCTCTGCCATCTCGGCGGCTCGGCTGTCGAAAGCTGCGCGATCGCGCGCAAACCGTGGCGCTCCGAGGAATAGCTCGCAGCCTTCAACGATGCCTTCCAGGCCCTGGCCGGGAACGGCTGTGATACCCTGAGTTCGGCGCAAGGGCACGGCCTGCGCGTTGGCTCTCGCCACGATCGCGGTCGCGAGCGGGTGGCTTGATCCCGTCTCGAGAGACGCCGCGAGCGACAGGACGTCGCCCTCGGACATAGAAATCCCGACGACATCGGTGACCTTCGGCCGTCCCTCGGTCAAGGTGCCGGTCTTGTCGAAGGCCACCATCTGGGCTTTCGCGACCCCCTCGATTACGACGCCGCCCTTCATCAGGATGCCGCGACGCGCGCCGGCCGAGAGGCTCGAGGCGATCGAGGCCGGCACCGAGATCACGAGCGCGCAGGGGCAGCCGATCAGCAGAAGCGCGAGCGCGCGGTAGATCCAGGTCCCCCAGTCCTGGCCGAACAGAAGCGGGGGAACGAGCGCAACCAGCACCGCCGCGACAACGATGAGCGGCATGTACCAGCGCGAGAAGCGGTCGATGAAGCGCTCGGTCGGCGCCTTTGCCTCCTGGGCCTCCTCGACGAGCCGGATGATCCGAGAGATCGTGTTGTCCTCGGCCGCCTTCTCGACCCGCAGGCGGATCACCGCTTCATGATTGATCGAACCGGCAAAGACCGGGTCGTCCGGGCCTTTGGTCTTGGGCACCGACTCGCCCGTGACCGCCGACTCGTCGATACCCGACGTGCCGCTCAGGATGATGCCGTCGGCGGGAATGCGGTCCCCCGGGCGCACCATCACGGTCTGGCCGACTTGCAGGCTGTCGGCGGGCACCTCTCGGGTCGCGCCGGCTTCCTCCAGCATCGCCGTCTTGGGCACGAGCTCGCCGAGCGCCCGGATGCTGGCGCGCGCCCGTCCGGCCGCTACGCCCTCCAGCACCTCGCCGACCGCGAACAGGAACACGACGAGCGCCGCTTCCTCCGCGGCGCCGATGACGATGGCGCCGGTTGCGGCGATGGCCATCAGCATCTCGATGGTGAACGGCATGCCGGCGCGCGCCGCCGCAACGGCGCGGCGTGCGACGGGGAACGCGCCGATGAGAGTCGCGGCCACGAACAGCCAGGGGGAGAAGGCGGGAATCACGAGCTTGGAGCCCCAGGCGACAACGAGCAGCACGCCTGTCAGCAGGACGAGCCGGCCCTTCGCGGTTTCCCACCAGCGGCGGTCCCCCGTGTCCTCATGCTCGTGCCCGTGTCCATGGCTGTGGTCATGGGCCTCCGTCGCTTCCTCCCGCCGCTTGGCCCTGTCGGCAGCGGGTATGCTAGCGGCCGAGCCGGCGACCCGCGCTTCGGGAACATTGCCGAGAGGAGGCGCGTGGTGGTCGTGAGTTTCATGAGGGTCCTGCTCCCGGTCCTGGTGCAGTCGCCTTGCGCTCGTCTTCGCCTCGACCCGGCGCGGCGTGTAGCCCAGGGCCGCGATCTGACGCTCGATGGCCTCCTCCGTCGGGCCGCCGTCCTCGACCTCCACGTTCACGCTCTCGGTCGCGAAGGTCACCTTGACGCTCGATACGCCCGGCAGGCGCCAAAGTGCCGTGCGGATCTTGTCGGCGCAGCTGCCGCAATCCATGCCCTCGACGCGGAAGGCCAGCGCTCGGCGGGTTGGGGCGTCGGTCGAATGCGCCATCGCTCGTCTCCAATGCGACTCTTCGACGAGCCGTAGCACCTCGAGCGGCTAGAGGATCAAGCGCTTTTTGGGGGATGAGTCCGGGCTGGGCCGGCCGGCGTAGTCATCGATTTCCGGATGGCTGGTACCAGCGCCGTTCGGTCCTCGAGCCTCTCGAGATCGAACAGCCGTTCTCTGGCGTCGCTGGTGTTACTCGCCAGGGACTCGTTCCCGCTGTATCCAGGGTGCGTCCCAATGGCGAGCTCTCGCCATCCAGCACCCGCAACAATCCATTTATTTGTCGCAACATGTCCGAAACCCTGCTTGCGCCCATCCTGACGACCGGCTTCGTGGTTGCGTTCTTGCACGCCGCTTTCTCCAATCTCGTCGCCGTGGCGATCATCATCACCACAGCCGCTACGCTGAACGCGAACGGCATCACCGGTATTGAATCGTCGAGCCAGGCGGCCGAGGCGCTCCGCCCTGTTGCAGGTCGCCTCGCCTTCGCGGTCTTCGCCCTCGGCGTGATCGGCACGGGGCTTCTCGCGGTCCCGGTACTCGCGGGATCCGCGGCCTATGCCCTTGGCGAAGCCAGAAAGTGGCCGGTGGGCCTCGGCCGTCGACCCGTGGAGGCCAAAGCCTTCTACGCCACGATCGCGCTCGCGACCATCCTCGGGGCGGGCCTCAACTTCTCTTCCATCAATCCCATCAAGGCTCTTTATTGGAGCGCTGTGATCAACGGGATCGTCGCGGTCCCCGTGATGGCCGTCATGATGCTGATGACGGCGAGAGCGAAGATCATGGGCGAGGTCGTCGTTTCAGGAGCCCTGCGCCTCATCGGCTGGGCCGCAACCCTCGCCATGGCAGCGGCGGCCGCCGCGATGCTCTTCACGGCCCTGCGATAGGAGGAGGCCGTCCGGGAGCTCGGTCCAGGCAAGCCGTGGGGTCAGGATACCGGCCGACCGCTGGATGGAAGCGCGAGCGAACCCCGAAAAGCCAACCGGACGGTGAGCTTGCGTCGGCTCAAGGGAGGTCGTTGATGTTAAATCCCGTGTCCCAAAGCCCGACTACATCTCTCATTGGCTTCGTCAGGTGGACGTGCCGATCCACCCGGGGCGACCCACTCGATCGGGATGTAGTGAGGATCGGGATCGTTGTCAAATCGCATTGAAGCGCAGCCCCCTTATCGCGTTGAAGGCTGGGTCTGACTCAAATCTGCTGCAGGTCGGGGCTGTTTTGATGCTGGTTTCCAGA
>NZ_JBHSLW010000065.1:0-2464 GCF_042657265.1 Allobosea eneae | reverse complement strand
GTAAGCGGTGTTCTCAGGCCACGGCCTTGAGCGGCTGAGGCGCATAGGCCCATGGCAGCAGATCGTCGATCTGGCTCTGCGGATGGCCGTCGACGATGCGGGCGATGACGTCGACGAGGTAGGCCTGTGGGTCGACGCCGTTGAGCTTGCAGGTTTCGATGAGCGAGGCGACGACGGCCCAGTGCTCGGCGCCGCCGTCTGATCCGGCAAAGAGTGCATTTTTGCGATTGAGGGCGATCGGCCGGATGGCGCGTTCGACCACGTTGGAGTCGATCTCGACGCGGCCGTCGTCGAGGAAGCGACTGAGACCCGCCCATCGCGAGAGGGCGTAGCGTATGGCATCGGCAAGCTTGCTCTTCTGACTGACGAGGAGAAGCTTGGCGTGCAGCCACGGCTCCAGCGCTTCGACGATGGGGCGGCTTCGAGCCTGACGGACGTCGCGCCGCTCCTCGGCGAAGCGTCCGCGGATATCGCTCTCGATGCGGTAGAGTTCGGTGATGCGCAGCAGCGCTTCCGAAGCGATGGGCGCGGGCCCGCCCTGCGCGAGATCGTAGAACTTCCGCCGGACGTGAGACCAGCAGAATGCCAAGCTCACGGCATTCTTCCCGGCCAGCGTGTTGTAGCCGGCATAGCCGTCCACCTGGAGCACGCCGGTGAAGCCTTGAAGATGCCGGATCGGCTGCTCGGCCTTGCGGTTGGGAGCGTAGAGATAGGTCACGCCCGGCGGATCGGCGCCGCCCCAGGGCCGTTCGTCGCGGGCATAGGCGAAGAACTGGCCGGTCTTGGTCCGGCCGCGTCCGGGATCGAGCACCGGCGCCGTGGTCTCGTCGGCGAAGAGCTTGGTCGACGCCTTCAGTCGCTCGAACAGGCGCTCATGGACCGGGCGTAGGAGGAAGGCCGCCTTACCGACCCAGTCAGCCAGGGTCGAGCGGTCCAGGTTCACGCCCTGCCGGGCATAGATCTGGGCCTGCCGGTACAGCGGAAGGTGGTCGGCGTACTTGGAGACGAGAACGTAGGCGACGGTCGCCTCGGTCGGGATGCCGCCCTCGACGAGCCGGGCGGGTGCCGGCGCCTGCACCACGACCTCCTCGCAGGCCCGGCAGGCGTATTTCGGCCGGCGCGTTACGATCACGCGGAACTGGGCAGGGACGATGTCGAGACGCTCGGAGACGTCCTCGCCCATCGCATGTAGCTCGCCCCGGCAGCACGGGCAGGTCTTGTCCTGGACGTCGATGATCTGCTCGACCCGCGGGAGGTGCGCCGGCAGCGATCCACGGTTGGCGCGACGCTTCCTGGCCCGGTCGGCATGCTTGGCGGGATCAGCCGCTTCCTCGCCGGCGAGGCCCTCGGCCTCGATCTGCTCGGCCTCCTCGAGCCCGAGCAGCAGCTGATCGATAGGCAGGCTCTCGGCTCGGCGCCCGAAGCGATGGCGTTGGAGTTCCTTGATGATCTGACGCAGCCGCTCGTTCTCGGCGCGCTCCTCCGCGAGCATCGCCCGAAGCGCGATCGGATCGTTGGTCAGTGGGTTGGCCGCGTTGCTCACGAAGCCGATTCAATCATGGATTACAGTGGCTTGCCAGAGAAAAGGCGATCAACTTGCCGCGACGGGGACCCGTGTCTCGCGCCGCTCATGCACGCGCCGCCAGTCGAGGCCTTCGAGCAACGCCTGAAGCTGCGCCGCTGTCAGCCGCACGACGCCGTCGGCGATCGCGGGCCACTGGAACTTGCCATCTTCCAGCCTCTTCGAGAACAGGCAGACGCCCGTCCCATCGAAGTAGACTAGCTTGATCCGGTCGGCGCGCCGCGCCCGGAACACGTACACCGCGCCCGAGAACGGATCGGCGCCCATGCTCTCGCGCACCAGCGCGGCCAGGCCCTCCGCGCCCTTGCGGAAGTCGACCGGCTTTGTCGCGATCATGACGCGGACCGCGCCGGTCGGGCCGATCACAAGCCGCCCTTCAACGCGCCGATCACGGCAGCGATCGTCTTCGGGCTCGCACCGGTTCCGACACGCACCACGACGCCGTCAATCTCGATCTCGATCCCACCGCTCGGCCTGGCGACAATGCGACGACGACGCGGGGCCGGCTGCCTCACGGTCTCGGGTTCCGAACGAGCTGCATCGACCACCGCAGGCACGAACGTCGGCAATGATGCCGGCTCCGGTGCTCTCCGCAAAAGACGCCGCCAGCCGAAAAGCTGCTGCGGAGACAAGGCATGGCGGCGCGCAATCTCGCTCACCGTCGCGCCCGGCTCGTAGCTCTCCGCCACGATCCTTGCCTTGTCGTCGTCCGACCAATCTCGTCGGCGCCCGGTCCCGGTAAAGACCTCGAACCGGCGAACCGGCTCGGCGTCGCTGGATTTAAGCGTAAGCTCTGAAATCGTCATGTGTCGAAGCCCTCAGGGGCTTCAAACATCGGCGCTCAGACCGCGCCCGCAAAGGTGCCAACGGGACAGCGCTTAC
>NZ_JBHSLW010000064.1:0-46376 GCF_042657265.1 Allobosea eneae | reverse complement strand
ACGGTCCGCCATTATGCGGAGCGGCACGGCGACAAAACCCCGCAAAACCGCGGCTGCCAGCCAACGACTCCGCATAATCCCGCGCTACGCATAATCCACGGTGCCCGCCAGGATGCGGAAGGCCGGACCCTTTTCGGATGACCGCTCCGGGCGCACCATCTTGGCTTTGACGTTGAGGTTGAGGGTCTTGATCGTGCCGTTGAAGCCGTCGCCGTTCGAGGTGAAGCTGCCGATGATCGCCATGTCGTAATTCCTTCTGGTTGCTCGAGGCTATCGCCCATCGCGGCCTCGATGGCAGTCGAAAGACCGGAGGCGCTCGACCTGCATCCTGAAGGGACCGCAACGCAGTGAAGGACGGCCGGGAGCGCCTTTCTTGTCCCGCGAGGAATGGGACCGCAGGACCCAGGGGATGAAAGTCGTGGACGGCCGTTGCAGGTGTGAGAGCGAGACGGCGCGCCAGCGACGACGGCCTCCGGTCAGACATGCCCAACGAGGACGCAGTGGACGGAAAGGCCCTTGGAAACAGCCGGGGAACGCATGGTGGTAGCGCCCTGCACTGATCCCTAACTGCATCCGGCATCATCGAGCTCGGCTACTCACGCAGCCTCCGCGATCGAGCTGGTCTGCGGCTGAAGCCCGTGGAGATAGGCGACGGCCCGCTGTGCATGCGCCGCGGCCGCAAAGATGAAGCGCTTGTCGCTGGACAGAACCGCGAGCCAGGAAGCGAGATAGCTGGCATGATCTGGACGCGGCTCCAGCTCCGGCGTGATACCGAGATCGGCGCAGAGGAAGCAGCTTCCAAGTTCCGCGATCAGCTCCTCGCGCGCCCGCTCGCTCCGGTCGTTGCCGTAGCGGCTGAGATCGCGGTTCACGCGATGCGGGGCCGCCGTCCAATGCGTCACCTCATGGCTCAGCGTCGCGACATAAGAGCCCCCGTCGCGAAACATCGCGAAGGGCGGCATCTGAATGTGGTCCGTCGCGGGAGAGTAGTAGGCGCGGTCGCCGCCATGTCGGATGACGGCGCCGGTCTGGGCGAAGAAGCGATCAGCATGATCGATCCGCTCGATCGGATCACGCGACCATTCTGATTGCCCGCGATCATCGGCGGGCAGGCCGTCGATCTGCTCGGCGTTGAAGACCGTGTAAAATTTGAGGAACGGAATCTCGCGATCGACGGCGTCGCCCGAGGCATCGGTTTCGGTTTTCTTGAAGCGGCTTGCGAAGACAACCGTCGAGCCGCTCTCGCCCTTGCGCACAGCGCCGCCGAGTTCGAGCGCCTGCTTGAACGTCATCCAGATCGGCAAGGAGAAGCCGTGCGCTGCGGCTTCAGACCAGAGCAGGAGCACGTTCATCCCGCTATAGGGCAATCCGTTATGCCGCAGCGGCCGTGTCACGCCTCCGTTGCCGTTTCCGGAACGCCATGGCTGCATCCACGGCCGCACGCCCTTCTCCAGATCGGCGACGATCCTGTCTGTGATCCGCGCATAGATGTCCGCGCGAGGTTTCTCTTCTGACCTGCTCATGATCCAACCTCCATCGTGGAGGTCGCGCTGATCGCGACCCCGTCACGGAGGTCGAAAAGCCTGGGGTCAGGCGATGGCTGCACCCGAAGGGCTGGAACGAAGTGGAAGACGGCGAAGCCGTTGCAGCCGATGCCGTCCCGGCCAAGACCGCCGACCGGGACGGGTCGCGATCGCCGCGGCCAACCCGCTCTTCTCTGTTTCGCCAGGCTCGCCTAGGAATTTGATAGATGACGAGCGGGGCTTGGCGCCCCGCTCGCGCCGGCTCAGCCGAAGGCGGCCATCTGAACCGCTGCCGCCTTGCGATCGACGGATGGACTTGTGGTCTCGGCGGCTCGCTCGAAGGGCTTCCACCTCTCGCCGATGACCTGCTCGTAGGCCGTGACCGCGCCCTCGGCCGCCATCAGCAGCGCATGGGCCTGGACGCCCATATCGGCTGCAAATTCTCGCTTGCGCTGGGCGGGGCCGTCGAAGCCGACCGGGCCATCGACATCCTCGTCGCGAGCGTCGCAGGCCGATTTGGCGGTGGCGTCGCGCGCCTCGGTGACCGCGCGGGAATAAAACTGCCCGGCGCCATGAGCCGAACCGACATAGGCCCCGACAATGCGCTGCAGGTGGATCTGCATGGCCCGCTCGCCGAGCCCGTCCTGCAGGCTGGCGGCCGTCTCGACGATCAGCCGCTCGTGCATGTCGCGGATGCCGTCGCCGTCGAGGACCGGGAGCCCGAAACTCTCGGAGATAAGGATCGCCTGCTGAGCGTTGGGGCAGGCAAGCCGGGTCATTTCGATGGTCGTGCTCTTGCGGAGCGGCACGACGCGGGCGGTCTGTCGGGGTGAATGTGCGGTCTTGGCCATGGGAAAGTCCTTTCTTCGGTTGCGCCCTTGGAGCCGGATCGGCGCTTGGCCGTCGTCCCCTCGGGTGCGGTCGACCCGAACCGTCGAAAGCTCTGGCGCATCAGGGCACGGCCTATGCCAGGCGAGCGGACGAGGCTTGCGAACAAGCAGGGCGCAAGCCCTTGCGAAGGACGCCAGCCCCGTCTGCGAGATCGGCGGAGGCCGGCCGCCACGCGGCGCGGCACGCGGCCTTGAAGCGCCTGGCCGACGGTTCAGACCGCAGCAAACCCGAGAGGACAAGGGCCAGCCCGGCCTCGCCTCAGTGACGCAACCGAAACGGACACTCGGGGCCTCGTCCACATGCGCCGCCGATTGCCTCCGATCTGACGGACCTGCAACGCCCGCCCTCCGCATCACCGGTCACGCCGCGCGCGAAAGCGCTATCTGTTGTCGCTCGTAATGGGCGGCGATGGCCTGATCCTGCCGCGAAAGTTTGCGCGACAGCGCGTCGATCTCCGGCTGACGCTCGACCGTCAGCGCAGCATGCGTCGAGCGATAGCGTTCCAGAACCGTGCATGCGCCGGACGATTTCCCTCGGCGGTCCCCATGGCGTCTTCGCTGCTGCGGGACCAGCGCAGCCGCCCGGCGCGTGATCTGGCGGTCGATCAGCTCGAGCTGGCGCTGAACCTGCCGGCGCGCCTCCTCCATGCGCGAGAGCTGCGCCAATGCGTCGGGCGCCATCATGACCGTGACGCTCCGCGCTGCCAGCCGATGAAGCTGGAAGGCCCGCCATAGACAGCTTTACGGCTCGGATCGATGACGAAGCCGAACCGGCCGACCGCATATTCGTCCGCGGGAACGAGAAAGCGGCGCTCCTCGGTGCCCGCGCCGCGCCGGCCGCCGGGCGTGGCGACGCACTCGACAAACCCCTCGTGATGTCCGGATGCGATTGCCGAGACCACGATCCAGTCGTCGGCATGCGCCTCGTGGAAGGCACGCCGGTCCTTCTCGTAGGATTCACCCGGTCCGAGCACGACGCCGAAGATCGTCTCCCATGCGTCGGGCCAGCTATCCTTGACCGAGCGCTCGGCGCAACGCCGCTCAAAACTGGTGAAAAGGTCGGGGAAGGTGATGGCGACGATCGCCCAGGCGCAGTCCTCCTCGTACCAACCGTCCATCGCTCGCAGGAGTGGGTGGACATGTTCGTTCCGCTCGGCCGAGAGCTTGAAGCCACCATGGCCGGCGGTCGAATGGGATTCGACGCCCTCGGCGTAGACAGTCGCGCCATGTGAGATGCCCCATGGCGTCTGCGCCCTGCTATGGACCTCACGGCGACCGAGCGTTCTCTTGTCACGCTGATGCTGAGCGTGCTCCAGAACCTTGGCGCGAAACGCGGCCTCATTATCCAGTTCGCCGGAATGGCCGTAAAAATCGGACCGACGCCATTCCGCGAGTGGCCGCGCGATCTGCCAGCCCGTCGCGAGATAATGCCGCCCGTCGAGCGTCGACAGCATGGCGAAGGCACTGTCGCCGACGCGGGCGACCGGGAAACCCTCAGCCGACCGCCCGAACTCGATCTCTGGATTTGCAGGAGCCGCATCGGTCGCGGTATCGCAATCGAAGGCGCCTTTCATGCCGCTCTCCCCTCGATGATAGCGGCGCCGACCTCGTCGGCTGTGACCTCCTCTAGCACTGCGCGCGGATAGCCATGACGGGAGAGCCATTCCTCCGCAGCCGGCCGATGCGACGCGAGATGGACAAGCTCGGCATCCTCGCCAGGCCGGTCGAAGACGCGCACGGAACCGATCGTCGGGCGCTCGACAACGCTGAAGTGCAGCGAGGAGTCGAGCGAGAAGGTGCGATGGACGCGGATGGCCACCACGCCGCCAGCGCCGAGATCGGCCTCATGCAAGGTAAAGCTGGCGGACAGGCTGAGATTGCCCATGCTTCTGCCGGGCTGCTTCCGGATCAGACGGCCCTTGCCGTTATTGGTCAGCCAAGCCGCGAGTTTCTTGGTGAAGCGCTCCGGCGGGCGCGGCATGCCGTCGGACCAGGCGATGATCGAGCCGATGGGGGCATTGTCGAAGATGGCGTGCGCGGACATTTTGTCCTCCGTGATGGCGCGGCGTGGAAACGAAACCGCCGCCGGCACGAGGGCCGGCGGCGGGATGTCGATCGGACGTGAATGAGGAGGTCGGGGCTATTCCGCCGCGACGCGGTAGGCCTCGTCGATCGTGTCAGGATCGACGTCGTCGAGTGCAGCGGCATCGCCGGACCCGATATCAGCATCGTCCGCCGTGACGTCGGCGTCGTCATCCGCGCCAACCACGCTCTTGGACCGCCAACTCGCGACCTCGGCTGCTGTTGGCGCGAACGCCGCCGACGGATGGACGAAGCGCTGCTCCTTCAAATGCTCGACGAGCGCGGCGCGCGTATCCTTCACCCGGGCGCGCGGAAGCACGGGCGTATCCTTGCAGGAGCGCTCCAGCGCCTGGCGCGACAGGCACGACAGGAACTCCTCCGTGCCCATCGTGGGCAGGTATCCGTCCGCACCGATCGCGTCGCCGGCGAGGCGTGCGACGATGCCGCTTTTCGTCCGGTTTTCGCGGGCGGAGAGGACGTCGATCAAGGCGGACCGGGCCGCGACGCGCAGCGTGTCCCGATCGGAGGTGAGCTTGCCGTCGCCATCGACCAGTTGCACGGCATGGCGCTCCATCCCGGCAAACCCGTAGACTTCGTCGGACGCCCCCGACTGGACCGAGATGTTGCGACCGGCGAGCGCGAGCACGAGCAGCGCCATCAGCGTGTCGTCCTCGATTGGCGCTCGGGCCAACGCCTCGTGCAACGCGTCGGTGCGCAGATCGCCGATCATCTCGACGCCCTTGCGCGTCACGTCCGGCCGGGGCTTCGGCATGACGATCGCCTCGTCGGCCTCCGCCTCGTCCGCACTTTTCTTCTTCGGCTCCGGCAGCCGAAAGTTTACGCTCTGCACCTTGCCCTCGCGGTCGAGATACATCGCAGTGCGATCGCTTTTGCCCGGCTTGCCATAGACCCGCTCGGCCTTCGGCGGCAGCACGACCTCGCCATAGTTGTTGACGTCGGTGATGACACCGCGCTTGGGCAGGTGGATGGTCATCCATTCCTGCTGGGCGCCGAGGAACCCCTCGACATTGGTGGTGTAGCGGCTGTCCTCGTCGGCCGGCGCAAACAGATCCTCGACCCATGAAATGCCATAGGCCTGGGCGAGATCGTCGCCGAAGCTCGCGTCGCGCGCGTACATGCGCTTCTTCGACAAAGCATTCGCCACGCTCCACCAGGACACCTGCGGGTCGCCATTCTTCGGCTTCTGCGCTTTCCAGACCTCGCGCTGCTCGTCGAGATTGGCGGCCGCGATCGCGCGCAACTGCTGCTCGTTGGGCATGTCGCCTTTCGCCATGTGATCGAGCATCGCAGGCAGCACGTTCGCCAGCAGCCTGAGCTTCTTGACCTGGCGCACCGGCAGTGCGAGCGCGACGCCGATCGCTTCTTCCGTCCAGCCGAGCGCGACGAGCCGCTCGATCGCCCGCCACTGATCGACCGGGTTCAACGGATCGCGGGCGATGTTCTCGACCATGCTGCGCATGGCGCCGTTGTCGTTGGCGGCATCGACCACCAGGACGTCGATCTCCTCCAGACCGGCCGCGATCGCCTGCCTTACGCGGCGGTGCCCGGAATCGATGATGTAGCCATTGCCGCCATCGCTTTCCGGCGCGATCACCGGCGGCTGGACGAGGCCGACCGCCTTGATCGTCGCCAGCAGCAACGCGTCGGCCTGCGGAGTGGATTTGGTCTGACGCGAGCGATCGGAATTCTCCTTCAGCGCGCGCGGATCGACTTTCATGAGATGCATGGGGAAGCTCCTTCAGAGGGTGCAGGACATGGCCTCGACCTGTCCGGTTCAGTCTTCTTCCCGAAGACCCCTCTCAAGCCCGCGGAGCGGACAGGCCGGTGCAACTGCGGCCGAGCATCTCGGCCCGGCCGGACGAGCGGGGCATAAGCCCTGCGAAGGACGACGGGCCGGAATCGCGACGGCGGCGGTTGAGCGTCAGCGTCACCGGAATGGCCGGTCGGCGAGCAAGATTCATTTTTCTCTCTCGCCCGCTCTCCGTCCTTTCTCAGATCAAGCAGCGACCGGGTTCATCGCACCCGGCCGGTCGATATCGCTCGCCAGCGCCGTCTCGATTTCGACCAACTGTCGGCGCTTCTCCGCCAGCTCGTCGCCGAAGGCGAACGTGCCACCCTCGCGCGACCGATACGACGCCAGCCTGCATTGGGCCTCAGTGAGCCGCTGACGATACCGCTCCCGCTCGCCCTCAAAATCCCCGAGCGCGTGTTCGAGCCGCGACACCGCGCCGAGCGGCGAGACTGTGACCGGCAGATCGATCTCGTGCTCAGCGCCGGTGCGAAGCAACATCGTCTCATAGCGATAGCCGTCGCGCCCGCCGCGCTGGCCGCTGAACTCCAGGTCAAACCCGCCGACCTTGGCGATGGTCACCTCGCCCTCCTGCCGCATCTGCACGAGGGTCAGGATCTCCTTGAGCAAGGCGCGACCGGCCTCCTTGCGCTCCACATAAGCCTTCTCCGTCACGGTCATCGCGAAGGCGTCGCCGGCCGTCGGCACGAGGCGCTCGATGTCGCGCCCGATCTCGTCAATCCGGCGGGTCGAGACCGCGCTATCCCGTTCGGCATCGCGAAGCTGCCGGCGCACGGCGAACTGATCGTCCTGATGAGCGGCGCGTAGGCGCTCGAGCCGGGCGATCTCGGCCTCCAGCCCGGCCTTCTGCATGAGCCGCTGATCGCCTGATGCGATCGCCTTCGCCATGGCGAACTGACTGGCCTGCCCATCGCCCAGATCCTCCAGCCGGCGGATCGAGGTGTCGCCCGAAAGCGCCGCGGCGATGAAGCGGGCCTTTCGCTCGTTGTTCTGCCACATGGTGGCGTCGAGCGAGCCTTGCGTGGCATAGGCGAAGATGTCGATCTCGTCGTGCTGGTTGCCCTGCCGCACGATCCTGCCCTCGCGCTGCTCGATCTGCGAGGGCAGCCAGGGCACGTCGAGATGATGCAGCGCCTTCAGGCGGAGCTGCGCGTTGACTCCGGTCCCCATCGTCTCCGACGAGCCGATCAGGAACCGCACCTTGCCGGCGCGGACATCGCCGAACAGCCGCTGCTTCGCCTCCGACTTCTTGAAGTCCTGCATGAAGGCGATCTCGGAGGTCGGCACCCCACGACGGACGAGCTCGTCGCGGATCCAGCGGTAGGCCGAAAACCCCCTGCTCTTCTCGACGCTGATCGTGCCGAGATCAGAGAAAATCATCTGCGCGGCGCCGGCGACCTCATACGGCTTGCCGTCAGTGCGGACGTAAGCCGCATCAGCGGTCTCCCGCCAGATGCGCAAGGCGTTCGCGATCAGCAGGTTGAGCTTGTTCTCAGGCTCGTTGTCGTTGTCGGAATCGACAAGGCGCAGATCGATCGCGGCATGACGGCCATCGGTGATGACCGAGAGCAGGATGTCGTCGCCGGGTTCCGCCGGCCGGTCGCGCATCTCGATCGCCTTGATGCGCTCGTCGAGCAGGCGCTGATAGGATTTGAAGGCCGATGTCGGCTTGGCAGTCAGGATCTGACGACGGCCGGTCGAGATCGCCGGCACCTTCACATAACGCCGCAAATCGTCGGGGAGCACGACGTCCGCGAAGCTCCGGAACATCGCGATGAGTTCGGGCACGTTGACGAAGCTCGCGAAGCGCGAGACCGGCTTGTATTTGCCCGATGGCTGCAGCTCGAGTTCGGTCGTGGTGTCGCCGAAGGTCGAGGCCCAGGCGTCGAACTCGTGCAGCCCGCGTTGGTGAAGCGCTGCAAGGTCCATCAGGCGCTGGACCGAGAACATCTCGCCGAGCGTGTTGGTGATCGGCGTGCCCGAAGCCAGCACGAGCGCTCGGCCGGGGTTCTTCGTCTCGACGAAGCGCGACTTTACATATAGGTCCGAGGCGCGTTGCGAGCCGTTGGGGTCGACGCCCTTCAGCGTCGACATGTTGGTGGCGAAGGACAACTTCCGGAACTCTTGCGCCTCATCGACGATGATCTGGTCGATGCCGAGTTCCGAGATGGTCAGAAGATCGTCCTTGCGGGTCGAAAGCGCCTCCAGCCGCTCCTTCAAGCCCTCCTTCAGGCGCTCGAGGCGCTTTCGCGAGACGCGGTCGTCGGTCTCGACCTTCGTCAAGAGACTCTCATAGAGTTCGAGCTCGTCCTGGATCATCTGCTGCTCGAAGGCGGACGGCACGTCGATGAAGCGGAACGCCGAATGGGTGATGATGATCGCATCCCAGGTCGCGGTCGCGGCGCGCGACAGGAAGCGGTGGCGCTTCTCCTTCGTGAAATTGCTCTCGTCGGCGACGAGGATGCGGGCGTTCGGATAGAGCGCCAAAAACTCTCGCGCGACCTGCGCCAGGCAATGTCCCGGCACGACCAGCATGGCCTTGGCGATCAGGCCGAGACGGCGCTGCTCCATCACTGCGGCGGCAAAAGTCATGGTCTTGCCGGCGCCGACCGCGTGGGCGAGATAGGTCGTACCCGCTGTGATGATCCGCCAGATGCCGCGCTTCTGGTGCGGGTAGAGGGTGAAGGCGCCGCTCGCGCCGGGCAAATTGAGATGGGTGCCGTCAAAGGCGCGCGGCGCGATGTTGTTGAAGCGGTCATTGTAAACCCGCGCCAGCCGGTCGGTGCGGTCGGGCTCAGACCATACCCAGCTCTGGAAGGCCGTCTTGATCTTATGCAGCTTCTCCTTGGCGGCTTCGGTATCGACGACGTTGAGCACGCGTCGCTCGCTGCCGCCCTCTTTCACCGTATCGAAGATCTGCGGGATGCGGCTGTTCAGCGCGTCGGTCAGCAATTCGCCGGCATGGCGGCGGCCGGTGCCCCAATCGAACGTTCCCGCCGCCAGCCAGGCGAGCTGGCGCGCATCCACCGTCCATGACGCCAGCTCCGGCATGTGGCGGATCGTGATCTCGGCGCCCATCGTCTCCTTGACGAAGGCCACGACATCAGACGCTGGAATCCAGGGCGCGCCGAGACGCGCGGTGATGTCGGACGGACCCAGATCAGCAGGCTGGACCGCGACGAGGGCGCGGACGTTGCGGTCGAAGGCGGGGGCGAGCGCAGCAACCGCTTCCGCCACCTTCAGCTTGTCGCGCACCGGCCCCGACAGATAGGCGTCCGCCATCAGCCAGGCGCCGTCGGCCGGGTTCTGGAAGATCGCGTCGCCCAGCTCCGCGACGACATCGGCGACATCCCGATGCAGCAGCTCGGCAATGTGCTCGAGATCGACCCGGCCGCGCTCGTTCAGGACGACGGCAAGGGCGTCCGTGGCGCAGGTGATGACAGGCGCGGCAGGCGGAGCGATGACGCGCTCGCTGAAGAGCGGACCGGGCTTTGCCGTGTCGGTGTCGAGGTCGTAATCCTCGATCGAGGCGACGAGCCAGCAATCGGGATCGTCGAGAAACGGCTGCAGGTTCGGCCGCCGGTGGGATTCGCGGATTTCGCCGGTTGCCTCGTCCTCCGAGAACGAGACCGTCGTGTGATTGATCGGGCCGAAGTCGCGCAAAAAACTCGACCAGGCGATGCGCATGCGAACCTGCGCATCCTTCCAGGGCCGGTCCTGCTCCTGGCAGCTGAGGACCTCGCGCACGGCGTCGCGGATCGAGATCAGCTTCTGGATGATCCGGACGTGCTTTTCCGGGACGCCCTCGGCGCTCCGCCCTTTCCGAACTTTCACCGCGACCGGCTGGCCATCGACGAGCTGCATCAGCCCGCGGCGCGTGTCGACGAAGTAGCTGCCCTCGCGAATTCGGGCCTGCTGCGGGAGCGCGAGATTCGTGTCGGGCGCGGTATCGTCGTCAAGATCGACGGTTTCCGGCTCGCCGTCATAAAGGCTCTCTGGGAGGAGGCGGATGGCAGCGTCCAACGCGGCATCGAGCGCGACGTCGGCCTGGGGCAGGCAGGTATAGGCTTCGCCGAACGGGCCTGAGGCGAGGGCATGCGTGCCGAGCACGAGGCCGGGGTGGCGCGCGAGCCAGCTATTGACGCGGATCGCGCCCTCGTCGGCTGTGGCTTTCCGGACCTCATCGAGATCGATCCAGGCGCGATCGCCGCTCGGCTCACCGGGTTTCCGCTTCCGGAAGAACAGGATGTCGACGACAACGTCCGTCCCGGCGTCGGCGCGGAAGCTTCCCCGCGGCATGCGGATAGCGGCGATCAGGTCGGCGGAATCCGCAATGTGCTCGCGCGCGGAAGCGTCGGCCTTGTCCATCGTGCCGTGCGAGGTGACGACGGCTGCAAGCCCGCCGGGCTTCAACAGATCGATCGACCGCGCAATGATGTAGTCGTGCAGCCGCAAGCCCATCGAACGATAAGCGCGGTCAGAGCGGACCGTGCGATCGGAAAACGGCGGATTGCCGATGGCGAGATCGAAGCTCGCCGGCAGCTCGGTGCGCGCAAAGTCGCCAGTGAGAATGCGGGCGCGCGGCTGCAGCAGCCGGGCGATGCGCGCGGTGGTCGGATCGAGCTCGACGCCGGTGACATGCGCGCAATCGCGAAAAGCTTCCGGCATGAGCGCCGCGAACAGCCCGGTGCCGATACCCGGCTCCAGAACGCGGCCGCCGCGCCAGCCGAGCCGCTGCAGCGCGGCCCAGATTGCCCGGACGATGAACTCCGGCGTGAAATGGGCGTACTGCGTGCAGCGGGCGAGCGAAGCGTAGTCGGCGTCGCTGACCGCATCCTGCAGCGCGCCGCCGATCGTCTCCCAGCCCTTCCGGAACGCCGTCTCGCCCGGTCGCAGGAAGACGCCGTTGGCGAGGTCGGATGCGCCGAAGCCGGTGAAGCGGATCAGCCTGCGCTGCTCGTCCGGCGTCGCCGGCCGCTCCTCGGCCTCGATCTGTGCGGCGAGCCGTATCGCCGCGATGCTGTCGCGAGCGCGATCCTTCCAGCCCCCGGCCAGGCGACGGTCGCCGTCGAGGACGAAATTGACGCCCCGACCAAGCGTTGAGGGCCGCGTCGCGGGCGGAGTGATCCGCTGCGCCGGAGACGGCGGCGTGGGCTCAGGCTCGTCGTCGTCATTGGCCGGGTCGTGGCCGGCGAAGGTGGTGACGCCGAGGCTGAAGGTCGATGAGAGCGCGGTGTTGTTGAAGAGGTCGATAGTGAAAGGATCGAGATTGAGGCGGTGATCTTGCGCCATGGCGAATTCTCCTGTGATCGGGGCGCGCGCCATCGCTCCCGCCGGATTGGGTCCGACGAAAGTTGCGATGGTCGCGGGGCGAGGGATGGGGGCGGCCGGGCAGCCCGGCGGATCAGCGCCGGACCAAGGCGAGCGACAGGGCGTCGTCTGCCATCGCGATCGTGAGATGCGTCGCTGTCGGTGCGGCGTCGATCAACTTCACGAGCACGGCGGCATCGAGAAATTCGACGTCGTCATCGCCGCCAAAGTGCTGGCGCTTGTAATGCCAGTAGTCCGGGTTGGTCTTGGGATCGCACTCCTGGGCGTAGACCACGAGCGGACGCTGATCCTCGGCGAGCTTGCCGTTGGACATGATGTAGACACCCTCATCGCCGACCAACCATAGGCCTGGCCGTTCATCCTTGCCGGCGCTAAGGCCATGCGAATTGCGAAAGCCGCCATTCATGAAAGCGTCGATCCGTCCGCGCGTGATGACGGCGCGGACATCCGTGACGGAAATGCTGAACATTGCCGCCGCCCATCACGCCGCAATCGCGTCGGGCAGGTACCGCAGATGCACGGGGAGCTTTTCGCTGATCTCGCTGTCCGTCAAGCCGTCGAGGAGCCTCAAAGTCGTCCCGTGTCGACCGCCATAGACCGTGACAGCGCGCTTGGCCCGGTCGGGCGCGGGCCAGCGCTCGCCGGCATAGCCGCGATAGTCGTCATGGGTACTCGACCAGATATGCTCCAGACGCTCCTGCCGTGTCATCGCCCGAACCGGTCGGCTTTCGCGCTCAATGATTGCCTCGCGCATGCGCCTGCCGAAATCGATGTCGGCGAGATCGCAGTAGCCATGAAAGTACCGGGCCCGGCCGTCGATCCACAATGTGAAGAAGATGCTGGTGATCGAGCCGGTCAAGAACTCGCGCAGCGCGAACATATCGACCGCCAAGATGACTGGCGGCAGAGCCTCGAACATGTAGTCGTGTTCGGCTTGGCCGATCTCAAACCATTCGCCGGCGTAGAGCGAGCTGCTGTCGTCCGGTCGGCGATCGGGCCGCTGGGCATGGCGGTCGAACATCCGGAACATCTGCCGCCGGTCGGCGACACCCTGGAACACCTTGCGGATCGGGGAGAGGGTCATGAGCTAGCTCCTATGGTCTCGTCAGACCGGAGCGCGGCTCATCCTCGCGACATCGCCATCATCTTCGGCTCTTCCTGACCCCTCCCCCGCGGCCGCTTCCCTGATCGGCCGGGTCAAGGGCCGGCGCAGCCGGGCGAAGCGTCACCCTTGATGCGGCCGGCGGGCATGCGGCAGGCCTCCTCTCCTCTGTCGTCTTTCCACCTCCTCCCTCGCCTTCTCCTTCAAAGCCTCATTCCAATCGTCAGCCGCAGGCCTCAACCGGAGCCAGTCGCAGCCCGCGGCCTCGGCGATCTCGCGCAGCCGGCTGGCATAGGCTTCACCCTGGCTATTGGCGTCTGTCGCTGCGACAAGCTGGGCGCCGGGACGTGCAGCGAGCGTTTGCAGCGCGGCCTGAGTCGCCGGCGACCAGCCGCCGCCGGTGCTGAGATAGAGGCTGCCATCCCGCAGCCCTTCGATCGCCGCGAGGCTCATGGCATCGATCGCAGCCTCGGTGACGCAGAACCGTAATCCCGCGGGCACGCCGAGCCGAAACAGCACCTTTGCCCCGCCGGTCGAAAAGCCGCGCCATTGCGGACCTCGCTCTTCCCATCCGGTGACAATGCCGCCGTCGTCGACATGGGCGGCCCACAGGCTGCCAAGCGGACCCTCCCGCAGCCGTTCCTGCCGAATTGCGGCGCGTAGCACGATTTCGGGGAGATGGCGTTCGTGACGCAGGTAGCGCCAGGTGGCGGAGCCTGGCCGAAGGGCTCGGCGCGCGCGCCAGCGTTCGGCAAGAGAAACAGTGGGCCTTTGCGTGCGCGGTCTTTGCCACGCAGTTTCAGCCGGTCGATACCCGACCAGCTCGGCCGCGCGCAAAAGCACTTCCGTAAAGGCGACGCCATCCAGATGCTGGATCAGCGAAAAGACATCGCCCTTGGCGTCCGATAGCGGATCGAACCAGCCCCTGCCCTCGTGGATCACGATGACAATGTCGCTGCCGCGCCGGTGCTTGACGGCGCGGCGCGTGCTCTCCTTCAGATCGACGGCGAAGCCGGCTTTCTCCAGCACCGCCGCGCAAAGCACGCGCCCCTTCAGTTCCTCGAGTTCTCGTTGCTCCATCATCTTTTCCGGCGCCTTCCGTCCGGCCTCTCTCTTTCATCCACCATTCTGCCCATCAGGCGGCACCACCCCCACCGCCGCGAAGAGCGGCGCGCGCAAGGGCGCGGATCGACGGTCGACGGGAAGTGGAGATCAATCGTCCGCGGCGCAGCCTCCCTTGCGGGTGACTGCTCGCCAGCGGCACTAAGGCCCGGCTCAGTGAGCCGGCCGGCGGTCGTGGGGGTCGAATTCGTGGATGATGCGGAGCTCGTCTGCGTCGTTGATCTCGTCGCTCGGCAGCACTCCATAGGCGCCATCGATCTGGAAAACCGTGACCGCGACCATCAGCGTGCGGGCGATTGCGAAGGCGTGGCTCTGGGCAAGGACAAGATCATTCGACATCGTGAGGCTCCATCCGGGAGCGGGGCAATTCCCGCTCGATGGCTCCTCGAAGGGCCGGGGCCGGTCGCGATCACCGCGAAGGCGTCAGCCGCAGCGGCGGCACGCTCGCGTAGCCGACCCCTTGCGGGTTGATCGTGGAAGATCCGGAACCGGACCAGGACGCCATCCCCAAAGAGCGGGATTGCGCTGCTCTCGGTGGCCAGCCCGTTCGGACGCATCGCTGCACCGGCACGCTGCTCACCCGCACGCTTTACGCTAGATCAGACGCTTTCAAATTCCGGATTGGACGCTGAGCCGACGCTCTATCTCACGCGTGACGCCATAACGCTGGTGCAGATTGATTATGTCGAGTTCGCCCGAGCCGGCGGCCGATGACCAAGCTCCTCCGCCCTTCGGCGTTGCGCGGTACTCAACGACCCCCAGAATTGATGCACGCGGCTCGTCGGCATCTGGCGTAGATCTTCGATGTGTTGCGCGCGGCGGAGCTCGACCTGGAAGAAGGACGGGTGATGGTCAATGCGGAAGCTCTGAAGTTTCCAGAGCACGACTGCTGCGTATTTCGGTGTCAGCTTCTTGTTGCGCCGATAATATTCGAGCGCACCGGTCAGGATCGGATTGTTCTCGGCGGCCGCAAGCCGTTCTAGCGCCTTGATGCAGCTTTGCAGCTGCATCTGCTGGGTAAGCTTTGTGAGACGCCGCTTTGCACCTTCCTGTGAAAGCCGCCGGCCGTCCTCCAAGACGGCGACGTCGAATTGCAGGATGCAGTGCGACCCAACCCAGAGCGTCGCTTCCGTGTAACGGTTAGCGATCTCAAAATGATATCGTAGATCCTGCTGACCGCAAAGTTTGCAGGTCTCGACAGGCGCCTCGTGATCGACCGTGTTCTCGGTGAAAGCCCATTCGGCAAAGGCGGCGGGCAGGGTTCCTGCGACGGAAAGCGGTAGGATGCTGTCCCTGACTCTCTGTGTATAGCCCGACACTCCCGCCTCCGCGCTCTTATTTAAGGCCGCTTACCTTAGCAAAACTGTTATTTAAGCCAAGGGCAGATTGCTTTAACAACGCGATTCGCACATGATCGGTCCATGGTCGAAACTCCAAACGCCAACAACCGGCTAGGCCGGTTCATTGAGGCGCCCGTAGCAGGCGAGATCGTGCGCGCCTTCGTTCCCCCGGCGCTCCCGCCCGAGCCGCCTGTCGACTTGCTCTCGCTGCTTGATCGTCTGAGCGTTGCCGAGCGCGCGCTCGGCCGGCTCGACGGCATTACCGTGCTTCTGCCTCGCCAAGAGCTGTTTCTCTACATGTATGTCCGCAAAGAAGCGGTGCTGTCGTCGCAGATCGAAGGCACACAGTCGACGCTGTCCGACCTGCTCCGTTTCGAAACCGAGGCTCAGGCCGGCGAACCGATCGACGACATCCGTGAAGTCTCCAACTACGTCGATGCGATGATGTTTGGGCTCGAGCGGCTGACCGAATTGCCGCTCTCACTCCGCCTCATCCGCGAGATGCACGCCCGCCTCCTTCAAAGTGGACGCGGCGGCACCAAGAGCCCAGGCGAGTTCCGACGTTCGCAAAACTGGATTGGCGGCAGCCGGCCGGGCAATGCGCTCTTTGTCCCGCCGCCCGTGACGGAGCTCGATGCGAGCCTCGGCGCACTCGAAGCCTTCATGCACGAAGATCAGTCGCGCTTACCCGCCCTCATCAAGGCTGGCCTCCTTCACGTTCAGTTCGAAACGATTCACCCCTTCCTCGATGGCAACGGACGTATCGGGCGCTTGCTTGTGACGCTTTACCTCTGCGTCCACGGTGTCCTTCGCAAGCCGCTCCTTTATCTCAGCCTCTATCTGAAAACACGGCGCGCCGACTACTACCGCCTTCTCCAGGAAGTTCGCGAGCGCGGCGCCTGGGAAGCTTGGCTCGAGTTCTTCCTCGACGGTGTCGCCGAGACCGCCAACCAGGCATTCGAAGCGGCGACGCGCATCGTCGGTTTGTTTAAGGAAGATCGTGAACGCATCACGGCCGAGAGCGAGCGCGCCGGATCGGCCCTGCGCATCCACGACCTGATGCAGCAGAACCCTTACGTCACAAGCAACCAGCTCGTCGAGCGCACGGGCCTATCTTCGCCGACCGTAAACGCCGCGCTGGCTGACTTGGAGCGCCTTGGCATCGTCGAAGAGGTGACCGGCCGTCGCCGCGGCCGCGTCTTCGGGTATCGGCGCTACCTCGCCATCCTCAGCGAGGGCACCGACCCGCTTCCGACAACCTGAACATTAGCAACGAAAGCTCGTCCTTTGCGTCTCGAAAGCGTCTCCATCTCTGGCTTCCGCTGCTTCGGCCCAGACCCGCTTAAAGTCCCGCTCAGCCCCGAGGTCACCGCCGTCGTTGGTCCCAATGCCGCCGGCAAGACCGCGCTGCTGAAGGCGCTGTCCAAGGTATTCGGCGTCAGCCGCGCCGAGCGCACCATCCAGCGTTCCGATTTTCACCTGGCTGCTGACGCCGATCCAGACGACCGCACTGCAAAAAATCTTGTTATCGACGTCCTAATCGCGCTTCCCGAGCTTACGGACGGAACTGCGACCACCGAGACCGTCGCGCCGTCCTTTCGGCACATGCTAATCACGCGGGAAGACAAGACCCCAGTCTGCCGCATGCGTCTCGAAGCACGCTGGGAGGATGACAGCACAGTTGAAGGCGAGGTATCCCAAGATCTTTACTGGGTCGACACGCTGGACGAGATCCCGGCAGATGCGAAGAAGCATCCCGTCCCGCCCGCCGATCGCGGCCTCATCCAGCTCTACTATACGCCGGCGAGCCGTGACGCCGGCGCGCAGGTGCGCGCTACCACGGGCGCCCTGGCCGCCCGCCTGCTCCGCGCAATCGAGTGGTCTGATGATGCTCGAAACAAGGTCGATAAAGCCACCAACGCACTGACGGAAGCATTCGAAGGCGAGGCCGCGATCAAGGCGATCGCCAAGGCCCTGCGCACGCGCTGGTCCGCACTCCACGACGAAGTTGTCGACACGAAACCTCGTCTCAGTCTGGTCAGCCGCCGCTTCGAGGAGGTGGTCGGTAAGATCGCGGTCATGTTCGAGCAAGGTCCCGACGGGCACGAACGCGGACTCGATGCCCTCAGCGACGGCCAGCAATCGCTCTTCTACTTTGCGCTCACGGCCGCCGTCTTCGATATGGAACGCCAAGTCGTGACCGGAAAGGTCGCAGGCTTCGCCAAGGATCAGCTACGCATTCCGGCGCTCTCAATCTTCGCGCTGGAGGAGCCTGAGAATCATCTCTCCCCTTACTTCCTCGCCCGCATTCTCCGGCAGGTCCGTTCACTGACGGGCAATAGCGGCGCGCAAGCGCTCGTCACCAGTCACTCGCCCGCGGTGCTGAGCCGTGTTGACCCGCGCGAGGTTCGATATTGCCGCTGCGATGCTGAGACCCGCGTCTCCACGATCAAGAAGATCAAGCTGCCGAAAGGGGTTGGCGAGGAAGCGAAGTTCGTCCGCGGCGCCATACTGGCCTTTCCCGAGCTCTATTTTGCGCGCTTCGTTCTCCTTGTCGAAGGTGACTCCGAACGCGTTGTGCTCCCGCGCCTGGCCGAGGCGCTCGATCTCCTGGTTGATCCGGCTTTTGTCGCGATCGTTCCGCTCGGTGGACGCCATGTGCAGCACTTCTGGCGACTGCTGGCGCAACTCGACATCCCCTACGCGACGCTGCTCGACCTGGATCTAGGCCGCGCGGGCGGCGGGTACGGCCGGGTCAAGACCGCGATCGAGAAGCTTATCGAGATCGGCGCGCCAAAGGACGAATTGCTCCAAACTGACGAGGGCGTGCTCAGCAACGAGGCCTTCGGCAAGATGCACACCTGGACGACTGAAGGCGAGCACGAGACGCTGCGCGGCTGGATCAACGCGCTAGCGACCTATGGGGTCTACTTCTCGGAGCCGCTCGATCTCGATCTCGCCATGCTGGCGGCGTTTCCGGATGCCTACAAGGCAATAATACCCGCAGGCGGCGGGCCGCGGATGGAGGTCGAAGACGCGACCAAAGCCGTGCTGGGAGCCAAAGGTCCTGGCGTAGCGCTCTACACCGGCCCCTATGAAGATCATCAGCCGCTCTTCCCCGCCTATCGCTACCACTTCCTCACACAAAGCAAGCCGGCGACCCACCTCGCCGCGCTGACTCATATGAAGAAGAGCGAACTGAAGGCCGACATGCCAGAGGTGCTCGCCGCGCTTCTCGCGCATATCGCCAAGAACCTGAAACGCGACTGATCATGGCCGTGCTCGCACGCCGAATCCATTCTGACGACTGGGCGCCATCCGGAGTCGAGGCGCTCGAGGCCAATGCGATGCTCGTCGCCAAGTCCGACGATAATCGCTCCGTCATCGCCGGTCCTGGCGCCGGCAAGACCGAGCTGCTTGCACAGCGCGCCGCCTTCCTACTGCAAACCGGCTCGGCGCCATCGCCGCAACGTATTCTGGCGATCAGCTACAAGCGCGATGCCGCCACAAACCTTGCCGCGCGCGTGCGTCAGCGCTGTCATCGCACCCATGCCGCGCGGTTCGATTCGATGACCTTCGACGCTTTCGCCAAAGGGCTCGTCGATCGGTTCGGCCAAGTGCTGCCCGAACGTTGGAGACCGCGGCCCGATTACGAAATCATGTGGACCAACTATGACCTGTTCAGCGAATTCCTTCGGCGACAGGTCGGATCTCCGCCAGCATCAATCGGCACGAGAGCCGAAATTCAAGCGATCGGTGTCAACGCGTTCGAACGCCGTCACCTCGTCGGGCGCCCGCTTTCTGTCGAGGGATGGGTGCGTCCCACGCCCGCGCAATGGGCCGCCGGCCGCTTTTGGCAATCCGCCCTGCACGAAGGCCCGAAGACCCGCCTGTCGTTCCCGATGATCGGCCGGCTTGCCGAACTCCTGCTGCGGCTGAACCCGATCGCCCGTGAGGCACTGCGCCTGACCTATTCGCACATCTTTATGGATGAGTTTCAGGACACCACCCAAGTTCAATATGATCTGGTCAAGACCATCTTCCTGGGATCCAACGCCACCATCACGGCGGTCGGCGATAACAAGCAGCAAATCATGCGGTGGGCGATGGCGATGGACGACCCGTTCGCCGCCTTCGACACCGATTTTGCTGCCACGCGCACCCCGCTGTTCAACAACTATCGTTCCTCGCCCGAGTTAGTGCGGATCCAGCATATTCTGGCCCAAGCGCTCGACCCCGGCTCCGTCCAGCCAGTGTCGAAAGCCAAGCCGACGATCGACGGCGACAGCTGCGCCATCTGGGACTTTGCGACGCCCCAGATCGAAGCGGCGCGCCTCGCCGCCTTCGTCGCGGCGGAGATGAAAGCACGTGGCCTTAGCCCGCGCGAATTCGTGCTACTCATCCGGCAGCGTGCCGACCGCTATGCGGCCGTGCTCGAGCCGGCCTTTAAGGCCGCCGGACTTGCGCTTCGAAACGAGGCAAGCATGATCGGAGCCGTCGCGCTGCAGGACCTCCTGCCGGACGAGGCCTCGCGGCTCATGATTGGCCTCCTTCGTCTCGCCACGAACCCCCGTGCAGGTCGGTATTGGTCAGAGTGCCAAGAAGCGTTGTCGGCGCTTCGGGGGATCGGCCCGGACGATGAAGCCGCTCAGGAGCGTTTTGCGCGCGCGCTCGATGACTTTACCATTGACCTCGCAAAGCGCCACCCAACGCCGCCGGCAGACCGCGCCGCAGTCGTCGCACTGGTCCGCGAGATCGTTGCCTTCATCGGCCCCGACCGCCTCCTCGCAACCCATCCCGCGTATGCGCAAGGCGGTTGGCTCGGCAAAGTTCTGCAGGCGGCAGTGCTGCACCTGACCACGTCGGCCGCGAGCGCTCCGGACTGGGCGGCGGCGCTCGATACCTATGAGGGCGTCCACGCGGTCCCCCTCATGACGATTCATAAGAGCAAGGGGCTCGAATATCATACCGTGATCTTTGTCGGCCTCGACGACGACGCTTGGAGTCGTAGTTTTATCGAGGACCAGGTCGAGGCGACGGCGGGCTTTTTCGTGGCGTTCACCCGCGCCAAGCAACGCGTTCTCTTTACCTACTGTGCACAGCGCGGTGCCAGGGTCACCATCGACAGCTTTTACCAGCTCTTACTCGGCTGCGGTGTGAAGATTCTGACGATCCGCTGACCTTTAGAGTCACGAGCTGGGGGCAGCGGCGTAATCGCACTACCCGATGTTCGTTGATTGTTCTATGGTGACGGCATGTCGAAACTGCTCACGCCGAATCAGATTCTAGGCGAACTTGGCGAGAACGCCGTGCGCGGTCGTTTCCTCACCATGGGCTTCCAGTTCGACGCCCGCTCCAGACTGGAAGCGGGCATTGACGGCATTGCTGAAGTCATGGACCAAGGCCGACCGATGGCCCGCATGATCGCCGTTCAGGTCAAGGCCAAGGAGTCCGGCCGCTACGCATCCGAAACAGACCAAGGATTCACCTATCTGCTTCGCAGCGAAGATCTCGACTATTGGCGCGGTTCAAATCTGCCGGTGATCATCGTCGTCTATCGCCGATCCGACGAAACCTTCTTTTGGCAAGAGGTTCCACGTGGCTCGGGTCCGGCCGAGCGCCGCTTGCAGTTCGACAAGGCGCACGACGTCCTAGACCGGAACGCTGTCGATCGTCTTGCCGCCTTGACCGTGCCAAAGGCGGGATTCGGCTACTACGTGCCGCCGCTTGGCGGCGGCGAAGAGGCGTTGGTCAACATCCTGCCGATCACCCTCCCCAAAGAGATGTTCGTCGCCACCACACCCTACAATGGCCGCAAGGCGGCGGCCGTTCTGCTCGACGCCGACGTACCAGCCCGCTTCGATTGGGTAATCCGGGGTAGCGAGTTTTGGTCCCTTCACGACCCTCGCACGTCTCCATGCCGCAAGATCGTCGACCTCGATCAGGTCGAAGCGATCGACACCGACCAGCTTGCCTTTCACGACGAAGTGGACGAGCAGAACAACTTCATCTTTCTGTTGCGAAACGCGCTGAAGCATCAGCTTCGCGAGGACCTTACCTGGAGCAAGGACCGCAAGCTCCTGTACTTCCGGGCCCTGCATGCCAATACAACGCGCAATTTCGCTTACAATGCCTCGAAAAAGAAAACTGACGCCGACGTCGTCAACGTCGCGTTGAGCAAAAAAGAAGACGGACGAGTCGATTTCGTTCGGCATCACGCGTTTGTGCCACGGTTCGAACGACTCGGCGCTCAATGGTTTTTGATCGTCAACCCAACCTATTATTTCACCACAAATGGCTTCATCCCACACTCGCATCCGGCCGCGCTGCTGGCCGGCAAGAAGCGGATGGATAACAGTGCCTCGTTGCGGGGCCAGGTCGTGATGTGGCATCGGTTTCTGACAGCAGCCGACAAGGCGGCGCAGCGCGCCGCCGCAGGTCTTTTCGCGGAGGCCGTTTCGGAGGAGCCGCGATTGCGCTTCGGCGAACCACCGGCCGTGCAGCTTCGCACCCGCGTCCCCGAAGACGTCTGGGGCGCTCCCAAGAAGAAAGTGGAGGCGTTCGAGCCAACCGAGGGGCTGTTCGTATGATTACGTTCGAGACCCAGATTTTCGACGAGCCCGAGCTGGAGTTTGGGGATCGCCACCACCATCCAGATCCGCGTCTCGGCCTGTTCGAAGCCGGCCCGCTTCAACCGTTCGTCGGCGACGTCATCAAGATCGGCGTGGTCGGAAGTGCGAAGACCGTCGCGGATACTCGTAAGTTTCTCGAGACCGTCGCCAGCGGCGTCGACGGCATGTCAGAAAAACACCCAAACCTGCATCCTGCCTTTCCCGGGCTGGGTAACCAGAGTCCCTATCGCTGCCGTTTCGACATTGAGGAAGGCGCGACCGTCACCCTATCGCAGAGCAAGCTCGACAAGATCTGCAAAGAGCCTGACCATGAGAAGGCTGTCGAAATGGCAGTCGACGAAATCGTCGCCGAGCTGCGCGGGCTGGATGAGAGCGGCCACCGGCCGCATGTGGCGATCGTCGCCCTCCCGGTCCGGCTGATCGAACGCGTCTGGAGCGCTAAGGTCGACGCGCGCAGCACGACCGAGAAGGAGGACAGCAGCGGTTCGGACGCACCTAACTTTCGCGGCATGCTCAAGGCCAAGGCCATGGGCTTGAGCTTCCCGATTCAGATCGTCTGGGAGGATGTGGTCGACGAGAAGGCGTTGATTCCTCGAAAGATCAAGGAGAGCAGCGCTCGCCAGATCCAGGATGTGGCGGGGCGCAGCTGGAACCTGCTCACGACCCTCTACTACAAGGCGAGCGGCCGTATTCCCTGGCGGCGGATGCGGAAAGAGGGCGAGTATACGGCCTGCTACGTTGGAATCAGTTTCTACCGCGAAGCCGGCGGGCAGCAGCTCTTCACCAGCGCCGCCCAGATGTTCGACGAGCGCGGCCGCGGGTTCGTGCTCAAGGGCAAACGGGCTTACACAGAAAGTCGAGGGCGCCACCCATACATGACTCGGGACGATGCGCGCGAACTGGTCACCAACGTCCTGTCCGCCTACAAGACTCACCATAAAACGCTGCCGGCCCGCGTGATCGTGCTCAAGACCTCGCGATTCAAGGATGAGGAGGCCGAAGGCATCCTCGAGGCGATGGACGCGGCGGGAACGGAGCTGCGAGACCTCGTCTGGGTGCAGGAATCCTATTCAATCAAGCTGCTTCGTGATGGCAACTACCCGGTGCTGCGCGGCACCTTCGTCGACCTGGGCGGCAAGGGCTTGCTCTATACAAATGGCAGCGTGCCCTACTACGGAACCTACCCTGGTCAGTATGACCCACGGCCGCTGCTGCTTTGCCCGCATTCGAGCTGCGACAGCACCGTGACGCAACTTGCCGAGGAGGTGTTCTCGTTGACAAAGATCAACTGGAACTCGACCCAAATGAACCAGCGTTCGCCGATTCCGATACGTGCTGCTCGGATGGTTGGGGAAATCCTGAAGTACGTGAAAGATGGTCAAGTCGAGAGCACAGATTATCGAAAGTATATTTGACCCTTGCAGCACGGCTGGATGAACCCGCCTCATTTTCGAAACGCGGGACGATCAACGAAGGCGCTGTCGCTGCTCGCGCGGCATTATAGAGTTCCCCAAGCCCGATACCGCTTTCTGCCCGTAAGCTCGCGCGGCAGGCTGCCGCCGAGCTCTTTCAGCATGGCCTCGACCGCCTGTGGCGAGACTTCTAGCCGCGCCGCCGCCAGCTGCACGGTGACCAGCGGCGCTGACACGAACAGATCGACCAGCTCCGCCAGTTTCGAATTCCCCCTCCTGCCCTCACACCTCCGCAACATCACGGCTCGAGCCAAGGTCAGCCGATCAAGATCCGCCTGCCCAAACGCGGCCGCCTCGCCAAAGGCGCCGAGCAGCCCCGCGACCCGGGCGCTGAGCACCTGGTGCGGGCTCCATCGAAACCTCCCCCGCCTCAACCCCAGCCCAATCGCCGGCAGATGCGCCATGGTCACTCCACGCTGCCGCAACACCGTCGCTGCGAGCGCAAAGCCGAGCTCTCCCGAGCGCTCCGACGGCTCGAGCCACAGCCAAGCGTCGAGCGTAAGCGCGGTCGCGAGGATCGCCGGCAACCCCTTGCCCTCCTCCAGAATGGCGAGCCAGCGCGCGAACCGCCCGGCGGGGTCATAGGCGGGATCGCGCAGCGTCAGGTTTCTGCGGCCCGCGTCGGAGGACAGATCGTTCCAGGCATCGAGTTTTTTTCGCGTTCGCACCAGCAGCGCGTCGATGTCGGCGAAGGCCGGATCGGCGTGATCGTCCTCGTCTTCCAGGTCCAGATCTTCCTCGTCGCCGCGGCCTTCATCGTCGTCATCAAGGCCGCGCTGCTCCCACGGCGCCGCGGTCTTTTTCACAGCCCCCGACCAGGTCGGCACCCTTTCTGTCCGATCCGGTTCGTCTAACGTTTCGATGCCAAGTCGCAGCCGCAGGGCGCTTGGGCTCAAGACGTCGGCCGGCTCGCGCCGCGCCAGCCTCCTGCGCTCGTCCAAGATGGCGGCAGCCCTGGTGATCTCGCGCGTTGGCGCGCGCACGTCGGTACTGGCATCGTGGAGGACGAGATCCTCGAGCGGGCACACGCCCCCGGTGAGGCCGATCAGGGCCTGGGCCTCAAAGGCGTGGCCGCGCTGACGCGCGCCTTCGGCCAGAACGGGATCCGCGCGAAGCAGACGCTCGTCGAAGCGGGCGAGCACAATCGCCGCGATCTCGGCGGCTGCGGCACAGTCCGAAACCAGTGCCTGCCGATCGGCGAATGAAAGATCATAAGACATTGTCTTCATTGCCATCAAGCTATCATAAACAAGCTAAATAGCTATTAGATTGTCCGATAGCGATGCCTTGTAGCGGTGATCCATCACTATCGATAAGGACTGTTTATCGATAGTGATAGACATGGTCTTGGAAATCGGCGATTCTCGCGCTCCGGAAGGCCGCCGGCGGCGTCAGCCGTGCGTCCGGTCGACGAAATGGGCCCGCATCGGCCGCACCAGGAGCAGCCGTGACATCGACATCCCTGCTCTCGGCCGAGACCGAAACCCGCCGCGCTCTCCAGCTCGACGCGCTCGCCGGAATCCTGCCGATGGACCGGCGCGACAAGCTCGCCACCATTCTGACCGATGACGATGTCGCGACGCTGCGTCATCTCGCCCGCGAGGGCATGGGCGAGAACTCGCTGCGCGCCTTGGCGTCCGACCTGGCCTATCTCGAAGCTTGGTCATTGGCTTCGACAGGGTCCCCCCTGCCCTGGCCGGCGCCCGAGGAGTTGGTGCTGAAATTCGTCGCGCATCACCTCTGGGATCCGGCCCGTCGCAGCGAGGACGCCGCCCATGGCATGCCGGCCGAGGTCGAGGCCGCCATGCGCGCCGGCGACCATCTGAGAGCTGAGGGCCCGCACGCCAGCTCGACCGTCAAACGCCGCCTGGCGCATTGGGCGACGCTGCACCGCTGGAAGGGGCTCGAGAGCCCGCTCGGAACGCCGGCGCTCCGCACCAGCGTGCGCCTGGCGGTCAGGGCCAGCGCAAAAGCACGCCGGCGCAAGAGCAAGCGCGCGGTCACGCGCGACGTGCTCGATCGTCTGATCGCGACATGCCAGTCGGATCGGCTGGCCGACACGCGCGATCTCGCAATCTTGCTTTTGGCCTTCGCCTCGGGCGGGCGCCGTCGAAGCGAGGTCGCGCGGCTGCGGCTCGAGCAATTATCCGACGAGGCTGATGTGCCGTTGGATCCCGACGATCCGAATTCCCCGCGCTTGCCCTGCATCGCAATCGCGCTCGGGCGAACGAAAATCGGCCAGGCCGACGATGACGATTCTCGCGTGCTGCTGATCGGGTCACCGGTCGCAGCATTGCGCGAATGGATCGAGCGGGCGGACATCAAGAAGGGCGCGGTGTTCCGGGCGATCGACCGCTGGGAGGCGATCGACGATCGGGCCCTGACGCCGCAGGCGGTCAATCTGATCCTGAAACGTCGCTGCACGATCGCCGGGCTCGATCCGGTGGAGTTTTCCGCGCACGGACTGCGCTCCGGCTATCTCACGGAGGCCGCCCGCAACGGCGTCGCCCTGCCCGCCGCGATGCGCCAGTCCCAGCATCGCTCGGTCCAGCAGGCCGCGCGCTATTACAACGAGGCCGATCAGGCGCTGGGCAAGGCGGCGCGACTGGCGATCTGAGCTTTCTTTCGGGTCCGACAGCCTGCATGCTTCCAGACAATTCACGAAAGACGCAGCCATGCCGATGAGCGACGACAACCGACAGCGTTTTTGCGCGCAGCTCGACCAGGCGATCGACGCGGCCAAGGCGGCCTTGGCCCCGGTATTCGACGGCGGCGCCTACGATCTGCCCGAAGACGAGCTGTCGCTGCTGTCGGAGGTCTCGTTCAAGCTCGGCATGCTGCGTATCGTCATCGTCGACAGGGATTTGATCGCCGATCAGGTCGAGGCGCGCTGGCAGGAGGAGAAAATGTGTCGAGCCGCGGCCCTGTTGCGCCTGGAACAGCGCTCCTCGAACCCGCCCCGGTAGCCTCCTATCGACAGCGGCGGGGGTCGAGCCCGTGCGCCAAGGCGCGACGCGGAGCACACAGGCCACCCGGCGATTGCTGTTGCCAGGAACATTCATGCGCGCGCGGGCAATCGAATTCGCGACGACGCATCGGATCGTTCAGGTGTGGCCAGGCCCCACCCTGCCCAGCCGAGGCCATCGCGACCTCGCCGGTCGCAACGCGTCCGGCCTGACAGATTCGCCATCGAACCAGCGGCACGCCTCGCGTTCGCAGAGCGCGTTGACCGCTCCGCTGAAACGCGATCCCTCGGCTGCGAACAGCGGGCACATCGTTGCCGGACAGAAGCTGACATCCGTCATCGGGGTTCCAACTTTTCTACCCGCTCCGCGCCGCCCGCCATGATCACCTCGGCACGAGCCATCGTCGAGACAGCGCAATCTCGTTCGACCCTCAGCGACACCCCCTGCCCTGCCAGCCAGCGCTCGACCGCCGTCGCCCGCGCGGGTCCAATGCCCTTTTCCGCCTCGAGCTCGACCCGGCTATAGGCCGCCGCGATCCGCACCAGATTGGCCGCTCTTTCGCGAGAGTTGCGTCCCCCGACCGCCGCGTGGCGGCCTGCGAGCAGTACGGTGAGGATCGCGCGCGACAGCTTTGCCATGCCGGTCATCACAAGCTTTTGCGGCGGCGCCTGCAAGGTCTCGCTCGGCTCCAGCAAACATCCAGGTCGAGCGTGGCGGCGCCGCATCACCCTCAGGCCCGCTTCTTCTCGCGCCGCCGGCTGCCGATCAGCGCCATCAGCATCGGCCCGAGTGTAAATTCGCCGGCTTGGGCCTTTCGGGTCAATTCGCGCAGATAGCCGCCGGCGCTAGAAATCGCCTCGCCGCGCTGCAGGATCGCCGCCACGACGATCGAGGCCTGGACCTCATCCATGACGCCGATCGCTTCCTCCCAGGCGCTGGGACTGATCCCCAGCATTGGCCGCACAACCCCGACAGTGGCGAGGAAGTCGCGCCAGTTTTTGATCCCGCCTTTCGAATAATCGATCAGGTCGGGGCAGGCGTCCAAAACCATCCCGAGCGGGAACGTCCCTTCCGGCATCCGCTTCGGTTCCGGCACGATCTCCAAACCAGCCCCCCTGCTTTTTGGAAAGCGAGGTTCAAGATCAACAGAGGAGTCTGGATTTGAATTCTGTATGTGACGCTCATTCTGAGACTCATTGCCGCTCATATCTTGAGTTTTGATGTGAGTTTCCAGCAGGTTGAGGATTTCGTCAGCCAGCAACGAGAGCTCGTCTGCGATCGGCTCCAGCACCAGGCGCGTCGCACTGCGCGGAATCCGCGCCATGATGCCGCGATAGAGCTGATGGACCTCTGCCCAGTCGGCCGGGCCCTGACCGCCCTGCTGCGTTGGGACACCTTCATCGATCCCTGTCGCAATCATTTTCGCAATGTCGCGCCGGCAGATCGTGATCCGCTCGCGGACCAGGCGCAGCGCCCGCGCTTCGGCCTCGACCTCGGCCGCCAAGGCTTCGAATTCCTCGGCCCGCACGACGAGCGGGGCCAGGTCGAAGCCAAAGGCGAACTCGATCTCCCCTGTGCTGCCCTTGCGGGCGTAGCGCTTGCCGTTGGGGCTGTCGCGCCGGATGATCAGGCCGGCGTCAACCAAAGCCGCCAGATGGCGCCTGAGCGTCGCCATCGGCATGCCGTGCGCCCGCAGGCTGAGCTGGTGGTTCGAAGGAAAGACGACGAGGCCTTCGCCCGTCAGGACGGTTTCGGGGTGGAAGGACAATAGCGCGTCCAGCACGGCCAGAGTGCGCTCAGGCACACCCAAAGCATTCTTGGCTGTGCAGATCGCCCGAAAGATGTTCCATTTGTGGACTGCCTTTTCCGGCGGTCGCGTCTTTGCGCTCGCCTGGCTCGCCACATGTGCAAGCGTCAGCGATCGCCGCCCAAAGGGCGTCGTCGAGGGTCGTGTTTCCATGATCCTTGCCTCGTTTAGGGCAAAGAAATCCTGCTCGCCGAAACGGCGCTGAATCTCACACGAGACTCTTGACGGTGATTCGTGGAAGTGCGATTCTCAGACTGCCAGGAATGAGAAGGGCTTCCGGAACATCGTTTCGGGGGCCTTTTTCTTTGCTTCAAACGCTCCTTTCCGTGTTGATAGTACGCGGTTCACGCCCCTGCGCGGCGTTTGAACGCCGCGTAGATTTCAGGAATAGTCTCGACGAGATAAGCACCAAAATCTGCGGCTACCTTCTTGTCGATCGTAACGGTCAGCGCTTTTGGATCATCGCGAATGCTGGCGATGCGAAGGCCGTCGTCAGATCTCCATATCGTCGGCCGTACGGCCTTTGCTTTCTTTGGCGCCGCGCCCTCGAAGATCTTGCTGAACCGCTCATCTGAACTCAATGTAGAGAACTGTGCCGCAGCCATCGCTTTACGCGCCTTTTCAATGGCAGCTGCGCCGTCAAGCCTCGCTGACAACTCAATCCAACGATCGCGCCCAGCCTTCGGCGCAGGCCCGATAGCCTCGATAATGTCGTTGGGAATTCTGACGGCCGAGGAGATCAGCCGGGACAGGCCGGACTTGTCGACCGACAAAGCCGCCATGATCGTCTCGCGGTCAAATCCCCCTTCTTCTAGGCGCGCTGCGAAGAGGGCCTTCTCGATAAAGGATAGATCCGTACGCGCGCTGTTTTCCTGCCCCTGAGCAACGACTAACTGCTCATTCGAAAGAGGCTTGACGATAGCTCGAACGGTCTGCCCGAGTTCCTTCAGCGCTCGTAGCCGGCGCCTGCCATAGGCTATTTGATATCGGCCCTCGTGGTCTGGATGGGGGCGCACCAGGATTGGCACCTGCTGGCCATGTTCTCGAATAGACGCCACCAGAAGCTTGTGGTCGTCGCCTGTGTCTGCCAGACGATCGGCGATCAGTGACGCGTCAATCACGTCGGTTGCAAGGTCGAGTACCGCGTGCGCCTTCAGCTGTTCGATCGAACGCGTAACCGCGCCAATGGCACCACCTCGCGGGCCAAATGCGCTCGATTGCATGCCTTGGATTGGCTGTGTCGGGCTCGCAGGTTGCGGCGCCACAGCTGAGTTGCCGGCCGGCAACTTTTCATCCAGTAGCCCGGCCAAGAGGTTCTTGCGTGCCATCAGCCTCGGCCCCAGGCAGAGAGGACCAGCTGCTCGATTTCGCCATTGACGTTGTCCAACGCCTCGATCGCTCGGTCATAGGTCGAACGGGTGAACTGGTCGCGGCTGATCTCGTAAAGCGTCTGCTTAGTAATGCCAGCATCCGAAATGGCCGTGCTCTTCAGCATGGGATAGTTCAAGACATGTTCCCCAAACATGGAGCGCATGAACGACATCATCTGGTTTTGAGGGCCGTCGCCGGGCTCATATCGGGTGACGAGATATCGCATCCAGTCATAGCCCATGTTGCCGCCGGCAGTTGCGACGACGCTGAGCAGATCGGATGTCATGATGAGGAACTGGCACATCGACATGACGTCGAGCATTTGCGGATGAACCGTCACGAGCACCGCCGTCGCGCAACACAGGGCTGACAGCGTCAGGAAACCGAGTTGGGGAGGGCAATCGACGACGACGATGTCATAATCGTCTGCGACCGATGCCAGCGCCGCATCCATCCGCGTAAAGAACATCGTCTCAAGCTGCTTCTGGCCCATGAGCGCTTTCGGAGTTTCGTGTTCAAACTCCATCAGCTCGAGATTGCCCGGCACCAGATCGAGATTGGCAAAGTAGGTTTTTCTGATAACCTCTTTTAGATCCTGGCGCTGTTCGTCATAACGGATCGCTCCGTAGAGGGTCTGATTGTCGCCGACGTCGAATTCCGGCTGGAAACCGTGGAGGGCCGACAGGCTAGCTTGCGGGTCAAGATCGATCGCTAGGACGCGGTAACCGCGCAAAGCATGATACTGGGCCAGATGGGCCGCAGTCGTCGTCTTGCCACTGCCGCCTTTGAAGTTAACCACGGTGATGACCTGCAAATGCTCGTCGCGGTCACGACGCGGGATATACTTGCGATCGGCTTTTCCGCCGATATCGAGAAATTCTCGGAGCGCCTGGATATCTTCGACAGTGTATGACCGCCGTCCTTGCCGGCCGACATCCACCTGCGGGCCTTTGCCTTCGAGAGACAGTCGCCGCAGGTAGCCGTCATTTATTCCAATCAGCTTGGCCGCTTCGATTGACGAAAAGCGCCTGAGCGTCTTGCGGGCTTCAGGCGGGAAGAGCTGGAGTCGGTGAGCTTGTAGCTTAGACGACAACTCGCGCGCGTGAGCGCCGACCAACTCGTGGATCGCCTTCTTGGACTGGACAGGATTGAAGGCGGGTTCCACAGCGATCTCGCGTAAACACGGAAAGTAGCGCGCATAGCGCCGATTGCCGTGACAAGATCACCCGATTCCCTGAGTCTGGCAAGCGATTAAGGGTTAATGAGTGGTTAACACATGGGCGCCTGACAAAGTTGCCGGCCGGCAACTCGCCGATTCCAAATGGCGGGGTGCCTGCATTATGGGTCAAGCGGCCCACCGGCGAACGGGTTCCTGATCGTCAGACGACCATCGACGTCAAAGCCGTCCTGCATGTCCTCGGACCAGAATGTCGAGCATTCCATACGCAATGCAGCCGCCAACATCATCGCGTCATAGACGGAGAATTGATACCGTTCAGCCAGTTCAATCCCGACTGAGTGGATTTCGAGATCGAGCGCTGCGATCGGCTTTACCAGCGTCTTGATGGCGTCGAGCGCGTCTCGCAGCTCGCGCCAGTCAAGGGACAGTTTGCGGCGCCCAACATTGGCAAACTCGTTGAGTGCCTGCACGCTCGTCGCACATCCTTTGGCCAGCAGCGCTTCGGCCTGAACCGACTTCGGATCTATAGAGAACGCGTAGATCAAGACGTTCGTGTCCACGAACTCACGCGGCGATGTCACCGGCCATTGGCCTCTTCGCGATCGAAGCGCCAACCCGAGGGGAGGGGCCTGCGAAGCACGCGGATGCGCTCGAGCGCTCTTTCTCGGCTCCGGTCTCGCTCGACATCGAACGCGCGTTCGCCGGCGATCTGGATCGCGATCTCATCGCCTTCCTTAAGATCGAGCGCCTCGACAACGGACGAAGGCAGTCGCACTGCCAAGCTGTTTCCCCAACGCGCAACCTGCAAGACGGCCTCCCTGATCTACTCGGAGCAATGTATATCTTTCTGCGGCCAACGTCCATAAGCCGCCGGCACTCGGGTCGTCCAGAGGGGGGTACGTGACTCAGCGAATGACATGCCTTCTAAGCGCGATCGCGACCGCCTGCGGCAGGGTCTCGGCCCCGAGATTCGCCCGGGCGTTATCGAGGTGGAACTTCACCACCCGCGGCGTGACACCCATGATCTTCGCGGTCGCCTCCATGGACTTCCCGCGAGCAGCCCATGTCAGGCATTCCCGCTCGCGCTGGGTCAGCGGTGAAGCGTCCTGGGATGCGGGCCGCAGCCCCAGTTTTGCCTCGGCATGCGCGTGGAATGTCAGCCCGATCAGTTGGACGATGTCGTTCGATTCGGTGACCATCCTCCCATGAGCTGAGCTGACTTCGTCGACCGCAAAGGTGAAGGCCGCGAACCGATCGAAGCCGCCGGCGATCGCGACCGAAACGCCATGGCGGATGCCGAACTCGTCGGCGTCATCGAAGAGCCGCTTCTGGGCGCGCAGCGGAAACCGGTGCCCACCGTCGCGGGTCCATTGCAGCGTCGAGCGCCCGCTTCGTGCGAAGGCAACCACGGGATCGACGTCCTGATAGGCCTCTCCGAAGTAATGCTCGCTCCAGCGCTTGGGATAGGACGAGATCAAAACCGGATCGGCTTCACCAAAGCCGAGATAGGCGAAGTACCGGAAGCCCATGCTCTCGGCGACACGTTGGCCGACGCGCCCAAACTCCGCTTCCGCGCCCGACGAGTGCAGACCGTCGACCAGCTCTTGATAGGCCCTTTCGACCGTTTTCATCGGGTCTCCATTGTGTTGCGGCGCCTTGCTTCACGCGCCTGATGATCCTCATGCGATCGATGCCGACGGCCTTTGCCGGGAAGATGTGGCGAGAGAGCGGCCACAACCTTAGAGCGAATCTATCCTGTCAGATCCGACAGGTTCGGTTCGAGGCCGCCTCTGATTGATTGGCTGCCAGATCAACGCGATTCGGAGGTGGCCATGCAGGTCGTCGAACTGAGCCGCGCCGGATATGGCGCCAACATCTCGCTGCTGATGGGCATGCATCGGCTGCGGCGAAAAGTGTTCAAGGATCGGCTCGACTGGTCGGTATCGACCACGGGCGATCTCGAGATGGATCGCTACGACACATTGGATGTGAGCTACCTGGTCGTCGCCGATCGCGGTGCAGTTCTGGGCTGCGTGCGGCTACTGCCGACGACCGGGCCAAACATGCTGGCCGATACGTTTCCCGAGCTGCTCGACGGCAGTCCCGCGCCACGTTCCCACCTCATCGCCGAAAGCTCGCGCTTCTGCGTCGATACGGAAGCGACCGACGCCAAAACCGATGGCGGGCTGCGACGTGCGACGTTCATGCTTTTTGCAGCCATGCTCGAATGGGGCGAGGCGAGGGGACTGGCGTCGATCGCGACCGTGACCGATCTGCGCATGGAGCGCATTCTACGGCGGGCGGGATGGACGCTTGAACGTCTCGGCGCGCCACGGCGGATCGGATCGACCATCGCCGTCGCAGGCTTGCTGCCGATCGGGCAGCCTGCGCTCGCAGCAGTTCGACGCCATGGCGGCCTGACCGCACCGGTGCTTCCGATCGAAATCCCGCTGCCGCTCGCAGCGTGATGGCTGTGCAGATGATCAGGATCACGCTTCTAGCCGCCGGCCTTGTGGGCCTGTCGGCCGGCGCTGCTCGCGCCGACGACTGGGGCTGCACTGTCCTGCTGTGCCTCGCCAATCCGAGCGGGCCAACGCAATACGCAGCTTGCGTCCCGCCCGTGACGCGGCTCTGGTCGCATCTGAAGCGGGGAGGGGCCTTTCCGACCTGCTCAGGTGCGGGATCGAGCGCATCGCCGATCGGCTACGACCCGTATGAGCCATGCCAGGATGGCTACGTCCTGCGCGAGCTTGGGCGCGATGGTGCAAGTCAACCGGCCTGTGTGTCGAGCAAGCCGGTTCACGACTGCGACCGCGCGGACGAAGCCTGCCAGCCGCATGACGTCCAGGCGGTCCGCCATCGCGCCCAACCCAATTTCATTGATGTCACCGGATCGGACGGCGTCAGCACGCGAGTGCGGTTCTGATGGAAGCCGCTGACATTATGACATTGATCGATCGCTGCGCCGCGCCAACGCTGGCGCGGCCGGTTGCCGCGATCATGCGCCAGGCGAGCGAGTTCGAGCCCTTGCTGGTGACGATCGCGAGCAAGCGAGCGATCCGAGTTCTGGCCGATTCGAAGCCTGAGGCCATCGCGCTTGCAAGCGAAGCCGTCGCAGCGGGACAGCCTGTTCGGATCGGCTTGGCTCAGCTCGATGCTGCCGACCTCAAAGCAGCCGGGCTCACCATCTCTGCTGCCTTCGACCCGTGCGTGCATATAGCCGGCGTTGGGCGCGTGTTTCAGGAGCGGAAGGCGAAGCTCGTGTCGGGCGGCCTTGACAATAAAGCCGCGGACGAACGCGCGCGATCGTCCTTTAAATCGACTCGGAGCGCAGCACCTGCTGCCGCTTCGGCCAAGCCGGACACGCCGTCGGAGCTGGAGACCGAGGCCGACCTTCCGCGAGAGGAGGTCGCATCCGCAAACGACCCGCCGTCCTGGAACGTCTACGGCGCAAAACGCGGCTCCTCGCTTCTGATCTACAGCCGCTGAGTCAACCCAGCTTCCATTCCCCTGATCGTCCGCGATGTGCGGCGTCCAACACGCTTGCCTGGAGACCGTGAATGCCCCTGCCGTTTCGAACAATTGCCGCACCGACCGCTATCGCGGCTGTGCTCGTTCTCCTCGCTGCTGAACCCGCGCTCGCGCAGACCGCCAATATCGAGGGCGTCCTGCAGAACATCGTCACGATGCTGACCGGCAATGTCGCGCGCCTGCTGGCGACGCTCGCCGTGATCATCGTCGGCATCGCCTGGATGTTCGGCTATCTCGATCTGCGCAAGGCGGCCTATGTCGTGCTCGGTGTCGCCATCGTCTTCGGCGCCTCTGAGATCGTATCCACGCTGACCGGCGGCACCTGAGGCTCGGCCGTGATGACGACAGAGCCCGAGCGTCTGACTGAGGACACGTTGTTCCTCGCCTGCACAAGGCCTGCGATGATCGCGGGCGTCACGATGGAGGCGATGGCCATCAACGTGATGGCCTCCTGCATCCTGTTCCTGATGGCGGGCTCGATCGTCTATGGGCTGATCGCCCTGCCAATCCATCTGATCTGCCGCGCAATCTGCCGGCATGATCCAAACCAGTTCCGGCTGCTCGTCGCTTGGCTGGAAACCCGTGGTCGCGCACGCAATGCCGCGTTCTGGGGCGGCTCGTCGCCGACGCCCTTGCGCCTCGTGCGCCGCTACAAAACCGCCGAGGTGGCCCATGGCTGACGCCGCCCGCCTTTTGGCTCGTGAGGTCGAACCGGACGTTCATCTGCCTTACGTCCGGCATGTAACGGAGACGGTGATCAGCCTCGCGACCCGGGCGCTGATGACGACGATCCGCCTCGACGGCATTGCCTTCGAGACCGCCGACATCGGCGACCTCAACGATCTGCACGCCAAACTCAATCTCTCACTGCGCAATCTCGCCGACGATCGGCTCGCGATCTGGACGCATCTGATCCGGCGGCGAGATACCGGCTATCCCGAGGGCGATTTCTGCTCGGCCTTCGCGCGTGATCTCGACATCGGCTATCGCGAGGCGCTTCAGGGCGCAAACCTGTTCCGCAACGAGCTTTTCCTCACCATCGTCGCCCATCCCGGCCGCGACCGGGCGGAGGTCGCAGCCGGCTTCGTGGCACGCCTCGGTCAGGCGCGTCGCGGGGGAGGGGAGGTCGATGCCGCTGCGCTGAAACGCCTGAACGACGCCGCTCGCAACGTCACCGCCGCGCTCGGCCGCTATGGCGCCACTCAGCTTAGCCTGGTTGAAGAGAACGGCCTCATTTTCTCCGAGCCAATGCGGCTCCTGCATCTGCTGGCGTCCAGCGAGGATATGCCGACGGCCTTGCCGCAGGGCCGGATCGGATCGGCGATCTATACCAACCGCGTCATCTTCGGCCGCGAGGCGATCGAGGTTCGCGCCGCAGGCGGCTCGCTCTTCTCAGGGATGTTCGGCCTCAAGGAATACCCGGCCTCAACCAGGCCCGGCATGCTGAACGGCCTGCTCTCGGCCCCGTTCGAGTTCGTGCTCTCGCAGAGTTTTGCCTTCCTGTCGAAGACCGACGCGAAGACGGTGCTGACTCGCAAGCAGAACCAGCTCGTCTCGACCCAGGATGTCGCCGCTTCCCAGATCGACGATCTGAACGATGCGCTCGACGACCTCGAATCCAACCGCTTCGTCATGGGCGATCACCACCTCTCGCTGCTGATCCGCGCTGAGACCCCGAAGGCTTTGCTGGAGACGATGGCTCAGGCGCGCCGCGTGCTGGCCGAGGCCGGCGCTGTCGTCGCGCGCGAGGATCTTGGGCTTGAGGCCGCCTACTGGGCGCAGATGCCGGGTCTGTTCAAGCACCGCGCTCGGTCCGGGGCGATCACCTCGCGCAATCTCGCCGCGCTGTCACCCTTCCACAGCTATCCAGTCGGCAAGCCAGACGGGAACCATTGGGGACCGTCCGTCGCCATGCTGAAGACAGCTTCGGGCTCGCCGTACCATTTCTCCTTCCATGCCGGCGATCTCGGCAACACCTTCATCTGCGGCCCGTCGGGCTCGGGCAAAACGGTGCTGCAGAACTTCCTGCTCGCCCAGGCGGAGAAGTTCGGCTGCCAACGCGTCATGTTCGACAAGGACCGCGGCGCCGAGATTTTCGTCCGCGCCTCGGGCGGAACCTACCTCACCCTAAAGAACGGCGTCCCGACTGGATGCGCGCCGTTGAAGGCGCTCGAGCTGACGCCGGCCAATCTTGCTTTCCTCGGCGAGCTCGTCCGCAAGCTCGTCACGGTGGAGGGGAGGGCGCTCTCCGTCGTCGACGAGGAGCGGATCGATTCCAGCCTCGAGGCGATGCGCGCTCTGCCGCGTCAAGAGCGCTCGCTATCGGCGCTGCGGGCGTTTCTCGGGCAGCAGGATCGCGAGGGCATCGGCGCCAGGCTTGAACGCTGGTGCAGCGGCGGACCTCTCGGCTGGGTGCTCGATGCCGAAGAGGACGCGATCGCACTCGATGCCAGCTTCATCGGCTTCGACATGACCGATGTGCTGGATCACCCCGTCGTGCGCACGCCGCTGATGATGGTGCTGTTCCATCGCGTCGAACAGCTCATCGACGGCCGCCGCATCATCATCGACATCGACGAGTTCTGGAAGGCGCTCGGCGATGACGCCTTTCGAGCGCTCGCCAACGACAAGCTCAAAACCATCCGCAAGCAAAACGGCGTCATGGTGTTTGGTACGCAGTCGCCGCGCGATGCGCTGGCGTCTCCGATCGCCCACACGATCGTCGAGCAGTGCCCGACGCAGATCTTCATGCCGAACCCGCGCGGCACGCGCTCGGACTATGTCGATGGCTTCCATCTGACCGAGACCGAGTTCCGGCTGATCAAGGAAGAGCTCTCGGCCGAGAGCCGGCGCTTCCTGATCAAGCATAACGGCCAGTCCGTCGTCGCCGAGCTCGACCTCGGCGGCATGGATGAAGCGCTCGCCGTGCTGTCGGGCCGCACCGAGACCGTCGAGCTGCTCGATCGCATCCGGACCGTGGTCGGCGATGAACCTGCAGCGTTCCTGCCCCGCTTCCATGCCGAAAGAAGGATCGACCGATGAGAGTGTCTCGCCTCCTGATCGCCGCAGCACTGGTTGGACTGCCGGCACATGGCTTTGCCCAGCAGGGCGTGCCGGTCTTTGACGCTGGCGCGATCGCAAAACATGTCGAGCAGATCGGCAAGCTGACCGAGCAGATCAAGACGATGGAGGCGCAGCTCACGCAGGCCAAGCAGCTCTACGAGAGTTTCAACAAGCTGACCGACGTCAACGACATCGCCTCGCTCCTGAGCAGCGAGGAGTTCCGGAAGCATCTGCCAAAAGAGTTCAGCGAGATCGAGAAGCTCGTCTCGGGTGGCGGCGGATCGCTCGCCGGCGTCGTCGATCGCTATCTCGATCAGAACCGCGCGTATCAGGGCGGTGACGCGAACTCGTTCTATCGCACCGAGCTCGACCGCATCGCGCGCCAGACCGGCGCAAAGCACTCGATCGGTCAGAGCGTTTACGATACGGCCTCCAAGCGCATCGACGGGCTGGAGGAGCTCCGCCAGAAGATCACGGCGTCCAAGGACGCCAAGGACGTGCTGGATCTCTCCGCCCGCATTCAAGCCGAGCAGGCGATGCTCCAGAACGAGGTGCTGCGCATGCAGGGGCTCGCCATGGTGCAGCAGGCGCGGAGCGACATGGACGGCCAGCGTCAGAAAGAGCGCGAGCGCCAGCTTGTCGACGAGATGAAGGCGGCGCTGCAGTGACGCGAGTTTTCGTGATCTCGCTGGCCGTTTCCCTGCTGCTCGTTGGATGCGGCGAACAGTCCAATGACGCATCGACCAGCAACGACAGCAGCCCCGACCAGCTGATCAGTCGCGCCACGGCTCCGACAATCGTCTGGTTCCTCGAAAATCCAGATGCGCTGGAAGGAACATGGAAGCTGTGTCGGTCCAATCCCGGCGAGCACGGTTCCAAAGCCGCGTGCGTGAATGCCGGTCAGGCGCATGAACGCGTGCTGATGCTCGGCCGGGAGCGCGCACTCAGTTCCCTGAAGCAGTGATCAGACATGGCCATCACGATTTTCGACGATTTTTTGAAAGAGTTCGAACAGCCGATCACGACCTTCGTGTCGACGTCTGTCTCGAACCTCGCGTCCTTTGTCGATGGTCCGTTGCGGGTGGCCGTGCTGCTTTATGTCGTGCTGTACGGTTTTGCGGTCATGCGCGGCGCGATCGCCGAGCCGATCCAGGAGTTTGCTTGGCGAGCCATGAGGCTCGTTCTGATCGTGCTTCTCGCGTCGAATGCGAGCTCTTTTCAGCAGTACGTGACCGATCTCTTCTTCACGTCGTTGCCGAGAGAGATCGGGAACGCTTTAGCGGGAAGCGCACTGGACACGTCGTCTGGCCAGCCGTTCGATCGCCTTCTGACCAAAGGCATTGAGGTGTCGCAGAAGATCTATGAGCAGGCCGGGCTTACCACGATCGCCCCAGCCCTCATTGCGGCCATCCTCGCCGTTTTCACAGCCGTTTCGGGTTTCCTGCAGTTCGCCATCTTGCTCTACGCCAAAATCGGCTTGGCTGTCGTCATTGCGCTCGGGCCGATTTTCATCGCGCTCGCCTTGTTCGACGCTACGCGTCCGTTCACGGAAGCATGGACACGTCAGGTCGCGAACTTCCTGATCCTGCATGTGCTGGTCGTCGCCCTTGTCGGCTTGATGCTCACTTCGGTCCAGGGCTTCGTCGAGAAGTACGGAGCCAGCACGACGACCGGCGGCGGGCTGATGGTCGGCGCGGTGGCGATCAGCGCCGTGCTCGGTCTTGCTGCCTACATTGCCCTGCAGCTCCCCGCCATCGCGGGCGGCCTCGCTGGTGGCGGCGCTTCGCTCGCGGCCCGGGTCGTCACCAGCGCCATCACCGCGAACGCAGCCTCCGCCGCCGTCGGCGCCTATGCCGGCGCGCGGACCGCGGCGAGCCGCACGGCGGCAAGAATCCGCGAGCGACGACAGGGCGGCGAGATCAGACGCGTCTGAACGTCCCTTCCACACCAGGATCAACCGCATCCGCGCAAGGATGCCGAGAAGGATTTGATTCGATGAATTGTCGCGTGATTGCCAGCCTCGTGCTGGCCACGGTGGTGTCAGGCTGCGCCGGCTGGAACAAGGGCGCGCCGTCCTGTGACGGCTCAGCCAAGCGCCCGCTGAACCGATCGCTTTGGGATTGGGAAGCCACGCCACCGGCTGCGACGCAGCCTGGTACGCCTGCCGTCAAACGGCTCGGCCAGGCCCAGCCAGAGCTGCCTTCCCGTGGCATCGGTCAGGCTTCCACGGTCTGGTCTGCCTTCGACATCGCGCGCTCGTTCCGGTCGTGCAGCGAGGCGACGCACCATGGTTAGGCCCGACGATCTGAAGGACTATTTCGACAATGCCCGGCGCTGGGAACAGGATCTGCTGCTGACGGCGCAGCGCTCGAAGCGGCTGGCCTGGTTCGTCGCGACCGCAGCCTGCGTGTTGGCTACGGCCGCCGTCGGCGCGGTCGCGGCGCTGGCGCCATTGAAGACCGTCGAGCCCTTCGTCATCCGCGTCGACAATGCGACCGGCATCGTCGAGACAGTTGCGGCGCTCGGGGTATCGCCGCGCAGCTACGACGAGGCGGTGACCAAGTATTTCCTGGGGCGCTATGTCCGCTCGCGCGAGGGATTTAGCCAGGCCGAGGCGGCGACCAATTTCCAGACTGTGGCGTTGCTGTCGTCGCAAGCCGAGCAGGCGCGCTTCGCCGCCGTTTATCGCGGCTCGAACCCCGAAAGCCCGCAGGTTCTGCATGGCCGCTTCGGCGTTGCCGAGGTGCGGATCAAAGCGATCTCGCTGCTCGCCGACAACCTCGCCTCGGTCCGGTTTCTGAAGGAAAGCCGCAAGGGCGAGGAGGTCAAGGTTACGCATTGGATCGCGACCCTGACCTTCGCCTATGTCAACGCGCCGGTCTCCTCGACCGACCGTCTGATCAACCCGCTCGGCTTCCTCGTCTCGGAATACCGCGCCGATCCGGAGGTCGCGCCATGAGCCGTTGCATCATCACAGTTGGGTGCGGACTACTTCTGGCGATCGGCCTCGGGCTTCCTTCGCTCGCGCTACAACTCCCGACCGCCGGCGCGCGCGACGAGCGGGTGCGGTTCGTCGCCTATGACCCCGCCAACGTGGTCAAGGTCAACGGCGTGATCCGGGCCTCGACGCAGGTGATCTTCGCTGAGGACGAAGAGATCGCCCATGTCGCGATCGGCGACTCGATCGCCTGGGAGGTCGCACCGGCCGGCTCGATCCTCTTCCTCAAGCCCCGCGAAAAGCATCCGCCGACCAACCTGCAGGTCGTGACGACGCGGCGCGACGGCCGCAAGCGCTCCTACCAGTTCGAGCTCTCGATCGCGGAAGCCTCGCTTAAGGAGAGCTATTTCGTCGTGAAGTACTCCTATCCGAGCGACGAGGCCGATCGCCGCCGGGCGGAGAACGAGGCGCGCAGCCAGCAGCGCGAGGGCGCGGTCATCGACCAGACTTTCGATCTTCACCAGCAATATGGCGCGCGCAATTGGCGCTTTTCAGCGCAGGGCCCGGCCGATCTCGAACCCGACGGCGTGTTCGACGACGGCAAGGTCACCAGCTTCCGCTTCGCCGGCAATCGGGAGGTGCCCGCGATCTACATGGTCGGCTCAGATGGCGCCGAAAGCCTCGTGCCCAAGGACGTTCGCGGCGAGGTTGTCGTGGTGCATGCCACCGCGCGCGAATTCCGGCTGCGCCGCGGCAGCGAGGTGCTCTGCATCTTCAACGAGGCCTTTGACGCCGTCGGCGTGAACCCGGGCACCGGCACGACGAGCCCCAGTGTCGCCCGCACCCAAAAGCAGCCAGCGCCAGCGCGGCGACGCTGAGGAGCATGTCATGACCGATCAGAACGCGTCATCCGGCGTCGAAGGCGAACGCGGCATCACCCCCGTCTCAGGTCCCGTCGAGGGCTCGGGCCGGGCGCTCGCCAAGCGCGGCATCGGCGCGGCTGCGCTGATCGTCTTTTCGGTGCTCGTGATCTGGAGCACCTGGAAATCCGAGAAACCCGTCGAGCAGGGCGGCGCCAAGCCGATCATCCGCCAGACCACTGCGTTCGAGCCCGCTCGAGAGCCGCCAGCGCCGTCGCCCATCCAGCAGGCCGCCCTGCCGGTTCTGCCGCCTCAGCTCGCTCCTGCCGCTACTCCGCCGCAAACCGACAAGCTGATGGAAAGCGCCCGCCGGGCGCCGGTGCTCGCCTTCAATCGACCGGGGCGCGGACCGGCAAGCGACGGGGCAGGGCAGGGCGCTGCTCTGCCGGGATCGCCTCTGCTGGCGGGCGCAGCCGATCCGCGCAACGAGCTCGCCGACAAGTTGAAAGCGACCGTGATAGAGGGCGTGCGCGCCGCGCGCCTGCCCAACCGCAATCTCCTGGTGACGCAGGGCACTGCGATCCCATGCGTGCTCGAGACGGCAATGTCATCGGATGTTCCGGGTTTCGTCTCCTGTGTCGTGCTGCGCGATGTGCTGTCGGATTCCGGCCACGTCGTGCTGATGGAAAAGGGCACCCAGATTGTCGGCGAATATCGCGGCCAGGTCCGGAAGGGCTCCAAGCGCATGTTCGTGCTCTGGACGCGGGCAAAAACCCCGACCGGCGTCATCGTCGCGCTCGCCTCGCCAGCGACCGACGCGCTCGGCCGGGCCGGTTTCGACGGCGAGATCGACACGCATTTCTGGGAGCGGTTTGGCGCAGCGCTACTGCTCTCGATCGTCAGTGACGCGGCCGCGATTGGCCGACAGCAGCTCGACGACGCCGATATAGAAATCCGCAACACGTCGGGCGCGGCCAACACGGCAGCCGGCATCGCCGTCGAGCGCTCGATCGACATTCCGCCCACGCTGAACAAGAACCAGGGCGAGCGCGTCAACATCTTCGTCGCCCGCGATCTGGATTTCTCCTCAGTCTACGATCTGAAACGGATCGAAAGCCGCGCGCGGATTCTGGATCGAACGGTGCCCGGCATCGATGCCGGTGTGGCATCCAGCTCTCGCGTTACGAAGCCATGACGGCGCTAGCGCCTGCGCCCGTCGAAGCCAATTGCATCGTTGCGGTCGCACCGGCCACGCCGACCGCTCCGACCGCTTCCGAACGACGCGCCAGCCGCATCGTGCTCGAGCGCTATCTGACGCCGCTCGCGCGCTTCCTGGCGCAGCCGGACCTCACCGAGATCGTCGTCAACCGCCCGGGCGAGGTGTTCACGGAAGGCCCGGGCGGGTGGCATCGCCATGAGCTCCACGATCTGAGCCATGCGCATCTGATGCATCTTGCGACGGCAGCCGCGGGCTACACCCGGCAGGACATCGCCTCAGACCATCCGATCGTCTCGACGACGCTTCCGGGCGAGGAGCGCTGCCAGATCGTCGTGCCGCCGGCGGTGCCAACGGGCACCGTTAGCCTGACCATCCGAAAGCCCTCGATCGTCACGATGACGCTGGAGGATTTCGAGCAGCGCAACCTGTTCTCCGACATCCGCGTCACGACCGACGACCTCGCCGAAGACGAGACGGAGCTGGTGCGCCTGCGCGACGCCGGCGAATGGCGGGAATTCCTGGCGCTCGCCGTTCGCAGCCGCCGCAACATCATCATCTCGGGCGCAACCGGATCGGGCAAGACGACGCTGTCAAAAGGCCTGATCGCCCAGATTCCGGCGAACGAGCGCCTCATCACCATCGAGGATACGGCCGAACTGGTGGTGCCGCAGCCCAACCATGTCAGGCTGCTCTATGCCAAGGACGGGCAGGGGCTCGCCAAGGTCGGACCGCGCGAGCTGCTCGAATCCTGCCTGCGCATGAGGCCCGATCGCATCCTGCTGCAGGAGCTGCGCGACGGCACCGCCTTCTTCTACCTGCGCAATGTGAACTCAGGCCATCCCGGTTCGATTACGACGGTCCATGCCGATTCCGCACGTCTCGCCTTCGAGCAGTTGACGCTGCTGGTGAAGGAGAGCGCGGAAGGACGGGACCTCGCCCGCGACGACATCCGCAACCTCCTGCGCCAGACCGTCGACATCGTCATCCAGATGAAACGCGAGCACGGCCGCTTCCGCATCACGGAGATCGACTATGACCCCGTTCGAAAGCGCCTCGCCAGCGCGTAGGGTGGTGCTCCGGATCGCGCTTGCGCTTGCCGGCATCGCCATTTTCCTGTTCGTCGGCTCCAACGTCCTGCTGCTGGGCCTTCGCAGCCACGATGGCGGGTTCCACTGGAACGAGCTTGCGATCGCCTGGCCCCACTATGGCACAAACGAGCGCCTTGACCGCTGGATCACCTTTGGCACGCTGGCCGGCACGATCGCGGCCTTCGGATTGATGGGTCTGATCCTGCGGACCAAACCGCGCTCGCTACATGGGGAGGCGCGCTTCGCGACCGAGCGCGATATCCGCAAGGCGGGCCTGAGGTCGAAGCAGGGGATCCTGCTTGGCCGGAAAGACGGAAAGTTCCTGTGCTTCGGCGGCCCCGAGCACGTGATGGTTTATGCCCCGACGCGATCCGGCAAAGGCGTCGGCTATGTCATCCCGAACCTGCTGAACTGGCCGGACTCCGTCGTCGCGCTCGACGTCAAGAAGGAGAATTTTGACCGCACCGCCGGGTTTCGGGAGGCGAGCGGGCAGGCCGTCTTCCTGTTCGACCCGCTCGATGAGCAGGGGCGCACCGCGCGCTACAACCCGCTTGCCTATGTGCGGCGCGATCCGGTCGACCTCTACGACGATCTCCAGCGCATCGCGGTCATGCTCTTCCCGGCCGAAAACCGGGCCGACCCGTTCTGGTTCGAAACCGCGCGTTCGGCGTTCGTCGCGATCGGCGGCTATGTCGCCGAGACGCCGGGCCTTCCGCTAACCATCGGCGAGATCCTGCGGCAGCTTTCCGCCTCAAGCGATCTGAAGGCGCATTTTCTGGCCGCGATGAAGGAGCGCGCAAAAAGCACGGCGCCGCTGTCCTCACATTGCATCGGAGCGCTGAACGACTTTCTGTCGGCCTCCGAGAACACGATGAACTCGGTCCGAAAAACCACGACGGCGCGGCTCGGCCTCTGGCTCAATCCGCGCATCGACGCCGCAACTTCCGCGAACGACTTTGATCTGCGCGAGCTTCGGTCCCAGCCGATGTCGATCTTTCTCGGCGTGACGCCGGACAATCTCGACCGCATGGCGCCGCTGCTCAATCTGTTTTTCCAGCAGGTCATCGATCTGAACAGCCGCGACCTGCCGGAGCAGAACCCGAAACTCAATCGCCGCGTCCTGCTGCTGCTCGACGAGTTCCCGGCGCTCGGCCATGTCGGCGTGCTTGCCAAATCCGTAGCCTTCGTTGCCGGCTACGGCATCCGCCTGCTGACCATCATCCAGAGCCCGGCGCAGCTTCGGGCGATCTATGGCCCCGATCTCGCCAAGACGATTATGACCAACCATGCGATCGAAGTTGTGTTCGCGCCGAAAGAGCAGGACGTCGCCAACGAACTGTCGGAGCGGATCGGCTATGACACGGTCCAGGCGAAGAGCCGCTCACGCCCTTGGGGGCTATCGGCGGGAAAGCGCAGCGAATCCATGTCGGACCAGCGCCGCGCGCTGATGTTGCCGCAGGAGCTTAAGCTGATCCCGTCATCCAAGGCGTTCATCCTGGCGGCCAGCGTGCCGCCAATCATCTGCGACAAGATCATCTACTTCGACGACAAGGCTTTCGCCACGCGCCTAAAGACACCGCCGGTCATCGCGCCCAATCGCGGCCCGTCGAACATGCTGCTGGCGAGCGAGATCATCGAGCTCAAATCCGCCGTCGCCGAGCTGCAGGCGACGTTTCGAACCCGCCCGATGACGGATGAGGAGATCGCCGATCCTTCGCTTATCCCGGACGACGCCACGTTTGATTTCGGGGACGTGCCTGTCGATCTGGAAGGCCTGTCCGAGGACGAACTGAAAGACTGGTGCTCGCAGGTTATCGATGCTGCAATCATCCCGGCAAAGGAAGCCGGCGGATCAGTGAAGGAGATGCGCCGTGCAAGGTGAGCGTCAGGATCAGAGCGAGTTCACGATTGAACGCGGCCGAGAGAGGGATGCGGGCGCTGGCAGCTCGTCATCGCGCGGTGCTTCGAAAGCGCCGGAGGGCGAAAGGCGGTCCGGCCAGGCTGAATTCAATCTTGGCGGTGCGAACGAAGGCCGATCTGAAAGCGGAATGCCTGACCGGCTCCGGCGCAAATACTATGTTACGGACACAGGCGCGAGCAACGAGGCTAAGGTCTATGCCGATCCGCGGGGCGAGTATCTCGCATTCAAGGTTTCGACCGAACGGATGACGACGCGGCTCGAAGACGCTGGCGTCGTTCGGGATATGGTCTCGGTCGCGCAGCATCGAGGCTGGACGGAAGTCGAGGTTCGCGGATCGCAGGAGTTCCGGCGGACTGCATGGCTTGAGGCGTCGGTGCGCGGGCTTGCGGTTCGCGGCCATGACCCCGATCCAGTCGATCGAGCTGCGCTCGCGTTTCGAGCAAAGCCGGAGACGGGTTTGAAACGGACAGTTCGAAAACCACAGACCCACGAAGCTGCGGCATCCGAAACGATGACCATCGATGGTGTCGCGACGAGGCGGCCAATCGATGTAACGGTCATGCCTCCGGAAAGTCGTGACGAAAGGTTGAAGACCCGAGGCGAACTCCCGGAGGCTGGTGCGTCACGAAGCTGGAACACTGCGAAAGGACCAGCGACGGCAATCCCCGAGAATGCTCAGGATCCTTCGACAAAGCGCCCAACCGTGACGATAGATGGTGCTGCCCTAAAAAGTGGCACCCCACGAGACCTGCAGCGCGCTCGATGGCAGGCTCGCTCGGAGGAATTCCGAACGGGTGATGCAAGACAGATGGCAGGCGACGAAGCCGTCAAAGCGGCTCGGTCGCAGCTTGTTGCGATCGAGCGCGCCCTCGCCAAGGCCGTTCGCAATCCTGCATTGCGTCAATCAATTTTGAGCTATGCGAAAGAGCGGATCGCCAGGGAGTTAGCGGGTGGGCAGGCGATTGAGCGCAGGCAACTAAGACAAAAAGTGCCTGCTCAACAAAAAATCTCAGAGCCCGTCCCGAAAGGGTTGAGCGACTGGGGCACTCGTGATTCCAAGGGGTTGTTCAGGCCATCTTGGAGCGAGCGATGTGGACCCCAGCCACT
>NZ_JBHSLW010000063.1:0-27992 GCF_042657265.1 Allobosea eneae | reverse complement strand
CACCATCGCCTCCGCGACGGCCTTCCTCTACGCAGCCGCCGCCATGGTTCTTATCCGCCGCATCGCGCGAGCGTCATGAGTTCCGGGACGGACTCTTAGGGCTAGCCGTCACGAGGGGAAGGGGAGAGGGAACCATGTCGACCAGCCGCCGCTCATTCCTGACCGGCCTCGCCGCCGCCGGCAGCTTCGCCATTGCCTCACCCGCCGTGCTCGGCCAGGCCAAGCCGCGTGTCGTGGTGATCGGCGGCGGAGCCGCCGGCGCGACCGCTGCGCGGTACATCGTCAAGGACTCGAACGGCGCCATCGCCGTGACGCTGGTCGAGGAGAACGAAGTTTACCAGACCTGCTTCCACTCCAACCTCTTCATCGGCGGCTTCAAGAGCTATGACGAGATCAGCCATCGCTACGACACGCTGAGGAAGACCCACGGCATCACACTGGCCCGCGCCCGCGCCACGCAGATCGACCGCGACAAGAAGGAGGTTGTGCTCTCGAGCGGCGATCGCCTGCCCTATGACCGCCTCGTCGTTTCGCCCGGCATCGACCTGAAATACGATTCCGTCCCCGGCTGGTCGAAGGAGGTCGAGGAGGCCATGCCGCATGGCTGGAAGCCCGGCCGGCAGACGCAATTGATCAGGCAGAAGCTCGACGCGGTGCCAAATGGCGGCACGATCGTGATGATCGCCCCGCCCAATCCTTATCGCTGCCCGCCCGGCCCCTATGAGCGGGCCTCGATGTTCGCCCATGTGCTCAAGGCGAGCGGCAAGCACGACTGCAAGATCCTCATCCTCGACCCCAAGGACAGCTTTTCGAAGCAGGCCGTCTTCCAGGAGGGCTGGGAAAAGCACTATGGCGCGATGATCGAATGGCTCGGGCCGAAGGTGCATGACGGCATCAAGTCGGTCGATCCCAAGTCCAATACCGTCGTCACCGGCTTCGAGGCCTACAAGGACTGCGCCTTCGTCAACGTCATCCCGGCGCAGATGGCCGGCGAGATCGCCCGCTCGGCGGGATTGGCGCCCGCGGGCGGCTATTGCACCATCGATCCGGCCTCGATGAAGTCGGCCGTCGATCCCAACATCTTCGTTCTCGGCGACGCCTGCATCGCCGGCGACATGCCGAAATCCGCCTTCGCCGCCAACAGCCAAGCCAAGGTCGCGGCGATGGTCATCCGCGGCGAGCTCGCCGGCGGCCGCACTTTCCCGGCGCGCTACATCAACACCTGCTGGTCGCTGATCGAGACCGACGACACCGTCAAGGTCGGCGGCCGCTACGAGGCCAAGGACGGCAAGATCGCCGCCATCGAGACCTTCGTCTCGCAGCCGCGCGAGAGTGCCGAACTGCGCAGGGAAAATCAGGCCGAGAACATCGGCTGGTACGCCGCGATCACCGCCGACATGTTCGGCTGAAGCCGCTCACTGCGCCCTCGCCTCAAGCGCCGGCGCCAACCCTCCACTCATCAAGGTTTACGCATGAAACTGCCTATCGTCGCCGCTGCCTTCGCTACCGCCTTCCTCACGACAAGCGTCCAGGCGCAGGACGTCGCCGCCGGCGAGCGCTCGTGGAACAAGTGCCGGGCCTGCCACCAGATCGGCGAGGGCGCCAAGAACCTGGTCGGCCCGCAGCTCAACGGCCTGTTCGGCCGGCATACCGGCTCCGTCGAGGGCTACAGCTATTCGACCGCCAACAAGAACGCCAACATCACCTGGGACGAGGCGGTCTTCGCCGACTACATCAAGGATCCCAGGGCCAAGATCCCCGGCACCAAGATGGTCTTCGCCGGCATCAAGAACGAGAAGGAGATCGCGGATCTCACCGCCTTCCTCAAGCAGTTCGACAAGGACGGCAAAAAGATGTGACGGCTCCCGCTCGCGCGAAGCCTCACATCGCGGAACCGGGGAACCGCCCCAGCTTCGCGACGTGCTGGCGAACGAGTTCTTCGCCGAAGCTCGTCGGTCGCATCGCCGGCGAGCGGTCATGGATCGCGATGCCCGCCCGGGCCCCGAAGATGCGCTTGCCGTAGCAGATCAGGCTCTCCAATGACTGCATCATGAAGACGATCACAGGCAAGACGTCGCGATAAATGCGCTCCGCCTCGGCCTCGTCGCCGGCAATGAAGCTGTCATAGGCCCTCGTTGTGAAGTCGATGATCTCGGGCGCCAGGATCATGCCGACGCAGCCGGCGCGCAGGTTCTCGATCAACTCGAGCCCGCCGCGGCCATTCATCACCGGCAAACGGCCTTCGGTCGTCTCGATCAGTTGCCGGATCTCGGTCACCGGCCCCTCGCCCTTCACGAGCCTGATATTGGGATGCTGCGCGACGAGGCTGCTTATGTCCTCGGCCGATAGCCCGCGGCCCATATAAGCCGGCGCATTCTGGATCGCGACGGGCAGGGTCGTGGCATCCGCGACCCGGCCGAAGAAGCGGATGTACTCAGCCGCCGCGAAGCTCCCGACCATGGGCGGCTGCAGGATGACCCAGTCGGCCTTGGCCGCCTCGGCCGCCCTGACCAGCTCGATCTGTTCGGCGACCGAGGTCCCGTAGATGGTGAAGCCGAGCGGCTTGCGTCGACCGACATCCTCCGACGTCCATTCCATCACGGTGCGCCGCTCCGGCACGGTCAGCTTGGAGACCTCCGTCGCAAGACCGAGCGCGGCGATTCCGTGCGCGCCATGCTCCAGGCAGATCTCGACCTGCCTCCGCATCGCCTGCCGGTCGAGCCGCTCCTGCGCATCGAACAGCGCATAGAGGATCGCATGGATGCCAGTGAACGCGGTCTCAGTGGTCATGCCGTGCCTCGCTTCAATGATCAGATGTTAAACATCAGATGAATGCTTGCATGCAAGCCCCGGACATGACAGTTTCCCGCCTCGGGAGGGAAGATGGGTCATGGCGCGGGGCAGCAAGCCAGGAAAGATCGGCACAATGGTCGCGGCGCTCGGCGCTGCCATCGTGCGCGGCGAGATCGCCTCTGGCACCGTGCTGCCGGCCGAGCCGGAACTGGCCGAGCGCTACGGCGCCGGCCGCAGCGTCGTCCGCGAGGCCGTGAAGATCCTCGTCGCCAAGGGCCTGCTCACCGTTCGTCCGCGCCATGGCACGCAAGTTCGGCCCCAGCACGACTGGACGCTGCTCGACCGCGAGGTGCTCGGCTGGATGCGCAGCGAGGACGGGCTCGACCGCGACCTGCTGCTCGCTCTGGAGGAAACGCGCGAGATCATCGAGCCGGAAGCGGCAGCGCTGGCGGCGACCCGCGCCACGCCTGACGACCTCGCCCGCATCCGCGCGGCGCTGGCTGAAATGGAAACCAGCCAGGACGATCCGCAGGCCGCCATCGCCGCCGACAAGCGCTTCCATCTCGCCATCCTCGACGCCACCAACAACCCGATCCTGCGCAGCTTCCGCGGCGCGATCGACACCATTCTGAGCGCGATGTTCGATTTCACCGTCGATGTCTTCGCCGGAAACCTCGCCAACCACGCCGCGGTCGTCGAGGCGATCGCCGCCGGCGAGCCAGAGCGGGCCCGCCAGGCGATGCGCCAAGTGCTCGGCTACACGCGCGGCCACATGCTTTCCAACCCCGCTCCGGCGGATGGAGCCAGCCTCAAAACAACAACTGCATCGGGAGAAACGCCATGAAACTCGCAAAAATCCTGCTCGCCGCCGCCCTCGCTGCGGTGTCGCTGCCGGCCTTCGCCGCCTGGCCTGAGCGCCCGATCACGCTGGTCGTGCCCTGGGCCGCCGGCGGCGGCACCGATGCGGTCGCCCGCATCCTCGCGGCCGGGCTGGAGAAGGAACTCGGCAAGCCGGTCAACGTCGTCAACCGCACCGGCGGCGGCGGCGTGGTCGGCCATACCGAGATCGTCAACGCCAAGCCCGACGGCTACACGATCGGCCTTGCCACCGCCGAGGTCACGACCTTCTACTGGTCGAACACAGCGCCCTTCACCTATGAGAAGCTCACCCCGATCGCGCTGGTGAACTTCGACTCCGCCGCCTTCAACGTCGCCGCCAACTCGCCCTGGGCGGACCTGCGCGCCGCGCTCGACGACATCAAGAAGCAGCCAGCCGGCAAGTACAAGCTCTCGGGCATGGGCGCGGGCGCGGCCTATCACCTCGCCTTCGCCGGCCTGTTGCAGCTCGAAGGCATCGATCCCAAGGCGGTCGTCGTGGTGCCGAGCCAGGGCGCGGCCCCCGGCTTCCAGGAGCTGGCTTCGGGCGGCGTCCAGATCGTCCCCTCCTCCCTGCCCGAGGGCAAGGCGATGTTCGATGCCGGCCGCGTCAAGTCGCTGGCGGTGATGTCGAAGGAGAAGATCGGCGCCTTCCCGAGCGTGCCGACGGTCAAGGATGCGATCGGCAAGGACTATGAAGGCGGCACCTGGCGTGGCCTCGCCGCCCCGGCCGGCCTGCCGGCCGATGTCACCGCCCGCCTGGTCGAAGTGACCGAGAAGGTTGCGACCTCCGAGGCCTACAAATCCTTCCTGGCCGAGCGCGGCTTCGGCTACGCCTTCGCAAAGGGTACGACCTTCGGCACCTTCCTCGCCACCCAGCACAAGAACAACGGCGAGATCATGGGCGCGCTCGGCCTGCGCCTGCGCCAGTAGTCGGTCGCTCTTCGCAATGACCGGGGCGCGGCGGCCTACGCCGCGCCCGTTTCCATCGCGCACACCGAGCATGCCATGAAGTTCAACGATCTCTTCGGAGGCCTCGTCTTCCTCGCCCTCGCCGGCCTGGTCGCCTTCGCCTCCTGGACCCTGCCGAACCCATCGCAGCAGCCGCTCGGTCCCTCGGCGTTTCCGCTGATCCTCTCCGGGCTGCTGGCGCTCTGCGCCGCGATCCTCGCCGTCAACGGCGCCCGGGCGACTGAAAGCGGCCCGCTGATCGGCCTCGCCGACTGGGCCCGCAGCGGCGGCGCAATCTTGCGACTGCTGCTCGTTCCGGCAGCAGTCTTCTTCTACATGGTCTTCGCCGAGACGCTCGGCTTCCTGATCTGCGCGACGCTGATCCTCGTCGCCCTGTTCCTGGCTGGCGGCGCGAAGCCGCTGCCGGCGATCGCGCTCTCGCTCGCGGCGGCGCTCGCCATCCACTCGATCTTCTATCTCGGCCTCGGCGTGCAATTGCCCTGGGGACCGCTCGAACCGTTCCGCTGGTAGCCATCATGCTCGACGCCTATGTCACCGCGCTCGGGATGGTGCTCGATCCCTATGTGCTCTTCGTCATCACCGCCTCGGCGATCTACGGCCTCGTCGTCGGCTGCATTCCCGGCCTCTCCGCCACCATGGCGACGGCGCTGCTGGTGCCGCTGACCTTCTTCATGCCGCCGGTGCCGGCGATCGCCGCGATCGTCACCACCTCGACCATGGCGATCTTCTCCGGCGATATCCCGGGCTGCCTGCTGCGTATCCCCGGCACGCCGGCCTCGGCGGCCTATGTCGACGATTCCTACCAGATGACGCTGAAGGGCAAGCCCGAGCTCGCGCTCGGGATCGGCCTCTGGTTCTCGGTGCTCGGCGGCCTGTTCGGCACGGCGGTGATGATGGTGGCCTCGCCGGCCATCGCCGATTTCGCGCTCGGCTTCGGCTCGGTCGAGTTCTTCTGGATCGTCATGCTCGGCCTGGGCGGCGCCGTCTTCATCGGCTCCTCGACGCCGCTGAAGGCCTGCATCTCGCTGCTGATCGGCCTGCTGATCGCAATGATCGGCATCAACAACCCGGCCGGCCAGCCGCGCTTCACCTTCGAGTCCACCGAGATGCTCGGCGGCGTCTCGCTGATCCCGATGATGGTCGGCATGTTCGCCTGCTCGGAGGTGATGCGGCACATGGTCTCCGGCGGCGGCGCCCCGCCGGTGGTCATCCAGAAGATCGGCCCGATCTTCGCCAATATGTGGCGTCTGACCAAGCAGTACCCCTGGCAGCTCATCCGCGGCAGCGCGCTTGGCACGGTCATCGGCATCCAGCCGGGCAGCGGCGCCGACATGGCGGCCTGGATGTCCTATGCGATGAGCAAGCGCTTCTCGAAGGAGCCGGAGAAGTTCGGCACCGGCCATCCCGAGGGGCTGATCGAGGCCGGCGCCTCCAACAATTCCTCGCTCGCCGGCGCCTGGATCCCGGCCCTGGTCTTCGGCATCCCCGGCGACTCGATCACCGCGATCGCCATCGGCGTCTTGATGATGAAGAACATGGCGCCGGGGCCGACGATCTTCGTCAACAACCCCGAGAACGTCTATGCGCTCTTCCTGGTCTTCGTCGTCGCCAACCTGATGATGCTGCCGCTCGGCTGGGCGATCATCAAGGTCGCGACGCGGGTGCTGACCGTGCCGCGCAAGATCCTGATGCCGATCATCCTGCTCTTCGCCATCGTCGGTTCCTACGCGATCAACAACTCGCTCTTCGACGTCGGCGTCATGCTCGCCTTCGGCGTGCTGGCCTTCGTGCTCGAGGAGAACGATTTTCCGGTCGCGCCGGTGATCCTCGGGGTCGTGCTCGGGCCGCTGCTGGAGGAGTATTTCATCAACTCGATGATCAAGTCCGACGGCCGGCTGATCGGCCTGGTCGACCGGCCGATCGCCGCCGTTCTCGCCGCGATCACGATCGGGATCATCGGCTGGACCATCCTCGCCTCGATGCGAGGCCGCCAGGCGCGCACCGAGAACACGGCGGCCTAGCCACCACTCAAACCACGGCGGCAACCGGTTCAGAATCCGTTCTAGAGCATTTCCGTGTTTCTCCAAATCACGGAAATGCTCTAGGCCTTTGTTTTATCGCATTTTCTTCACGCGAACCGATATCCACTTCGCTCGAAAATGCTCTAGCGTCACGGACGGGCTGGCCAGGCCGCCATTGCAAAGGCAGATTGATAGGCAGGCGCGACGGCCCTTCACAGCAGGGCCTCCAGCTCACGGTCGATGACCGACCGCGCGGGCTGCATGCGTACCAGCGGAGCTGTAAGGACAGCAGAATGGGGAAGCAGCCCAGGAACGATATCTATCGTGAGATAGGGCGGCGCGTCAGGGAGCGTCGTGACGAACTGGGCCACGGCCAGGAATACATCGCGGCGGCCCTGGGCCTGTCGCAGCAGCAAGTCTCCAAGCTTGAAAATGGGAAGAACCGGCTGAGCCTCATGCAGCTGCTTACGATTGCGAAGGTTCTGCATGTCGGCGCCGGCTACTTCCTCGACGGCATCGCCCCGATGATCCTGGCCTCCGGTGTCACCGACGCAGAGCAAGCCCGCTACGCCGCCCCTCCCGTCGCGGCAGACCGCCAGAAGCTGGCCCGCGCTTTCGATCAGCTGAAGAGCCCCGAAGATCGCCAGCTTGCGTTGGAGCTGCTCGAATTCGCCGCAAGGCGGCAGAAGCAGGGCCGCTAGCGCCGCCGCCGCGGCGCATTCCGTCGCGGCCGTTTCCCGATGTCGAGGCGCAGGTCGCCGGCGCGCCTCCTATAGCGCCTCGTCCAACACCCTGACGACATGCACGGCCTCACGGCCGGCGCCGTCATGGATCTGGTGGCGGCAGCTGGTGCCGTCGGCGACGACGAGGTCGCCCGGCGCAGCCTTGCGCACCGCCGGCAGCAGCGAGAGCTCGCCCATCGCCAGCGAGACGTCGATCGTCGCGGCGCCGTAGCCGAAGGCGCCGGACATGCCGCAGCAGCTCGATTCGATCGGCTTGACCTCCAGCCCCGGCACGGCCCGCAAGGTCTTCTCGACCGCGCCCATCGCGTCGAAGGCCTTCTGGTGGCAATGCCCGTGCAGATGCGCGACGCGTCCGCCTTGGTCGCGCAATGGCAGGCTGGTCCGGCCCGCCGCCATGTCGGCAGCCAGCAATTCCTCGAGCAACAGGGCCGCCTTGGCCAGGGGCTCGACCTCGGCCTTCGGCAGCAGAGCGCCGAACTCGTCGCGGAAGCTCATCAGGCAGGAAGGTTCGAGCCCGACGACCCGCGCCCCCTTGGCGACGACAGGCGCGAGCGCATCGAGCGTGCGGCGCGCCTCGGCCCGGGCTTCGTCCACCAATCCAGCCGAGAGGAAAGTACGCCCGCAGCAGAGCGGCCGGCCTCCACCCGCGGCTTCAACGCGGTGCAAGCGATAGCCGCCGGCCTTGAGCACGCGCTCGGCCGCCTCCAGGTTCTCGCGCTCGAAATAGCGATTGAAGGTATCGCCGAAGAGCACGATGTCGCGGCCGTCGCCCCGCACGGCCGACGGGCTCGAAGGTCCAGCCGCCTCGCGCCAGGGCTTGCGCCAGACCGGCAACGAGCGCCGCGCCGAGAAACCGAGCCAGCGCTCGCTGAGCGTCGCCAGCAGCGGGACGCGATCGCGCAGGTTCATCAGCGGCGCGAGCTTGGCGGCGAGCGGCGCATAGCGCGGCAGGTAAGCGATCAGGCGCTCCTTCAGCGGCAGGCCGTGCCTGCCATGGTAATGATGCAGGAACTCGACCTTCATCCGGGCCATGTCGACGCCGGTCGGGCAGTCGCGCTTGCAGCCCTTGCAGGAGACGCAAAGGTCGAGCGTCTCCTTCATCTCCGGCGAGGTGAAGGCGTCCTCGCCGAGCTGGCCGGAGATGGCGAGGCGCAGCGTATTGGCCCGCCCGCGGGTGAGATGCTGCTCCTCGCGCGTCGCCCGGTAGGACGGGCACATTGTGCCGCCCGCCATCTTCCGGCAGGTGCCGTTGTTGTTGCACATCTCGACCGCGGCACCGAAGCCGCCCCAGTCGGACCAGTCGAGCGCCGTCTCCACCGGCACCGGCGTGGCGTAGCCGGGCGGAAAGCGCATCAGGCTGCGATCATCCATGTGATAGGGGCGGACGATCTTGCCGGGGTTGAGCCGGTTATTAGGGTCGAAACCGTCCTTGACCGCCTCGAAGGCGCGCGTCAGCGGTCCCCCGAACATCGGCTCGACGAAATCCGAGCGCGAGATGCCGTCGCCATGCTCGCCCGAGAACGAGCCCTTGAAGCGCCGCACCAGCTCGCAGGCCTCCTCGGCGATGCCGCGCATCGCCTTCACCCCCGCCTCCGTCTTCATGTTGAGGATCGGGCGGACATGCAGGCAGCCGACCGAGGCATGCGCATACCAGGTGCCGCGCGTGCCGTGCCGCTCGAACAGGGCGGTGACCGCGTCGGTATAGTCCGCGAGGTGCTCGAGCGGCACCGCGCAGTCCTCGATGAACGAGACCGGCTTCCCGTCGCCCTTCATCGACATCATGATGTTGAGACAGGCCTCGCGCACCTCCCAGACCGGCTTCTGCCGGGCGGGCTCGACGACCTCGACCACCGCATCGGGAAAGCCGTGATCGGCCATGCACTGGTCGAGGCGCCTGAGGTCGCCCTTCAGCGCGGCGAGATCGTCGCCGGCGAACTCGACCAGCAGCAGGCAGTTCGGCTTGCCCTTGGTGATGTCGGCGAGGGTGCGCACGAAGAGCGGGATGTCGGCGCCTAAGACCAGGACGTTGTTGTCGACGAGCTCGACCGCGACCGGCCCGAGCGCGACGAGATGCTGCGTCGTCTCCATCGCCGCGCGGAAATTCGGGAAATGGCAGACGCCCATGACGCGGTGCTGCGGCAGCGGCGAGAGCTTCAAGGTCGCCTGCGTCGTCAGCGCCAGCGTGCCTTCCGAGCCGACCAGCAGATGCGACAGGTTCGGCCGCGGCACGATCAGCTCGTCGAGATTGTAGCCGCCGACGCGCCGCTGCACCTTGGGGAAGATCGCCTCGATCTCGTCGCGATGCCGGTCGGCCAAGGCCAGCATCTGCGCCATCAACGCCCGCGCCCGCGGCGAGACATTGTCGCCGACCGGCCCCTCGCCGAGCGCGAAGGCCTCGCCGTCATGGAACATCGCCTTCAGGCCGATGACATTGTCGACCGTCTTGCCGTAGCGCAGCGAGCGCGCGCCCGAGGAGTTGTTGCCGACCATGCCGCCAATGGTGCAGCGGCTCGCCGTCGACGGCTCGACCGGGAAGAACAAGCCGTCCTTCTTCACATGGCCATTAAGCGCCTCCAGCACGATGCCGGGCGCGACCGAGACCGTCCGTGACGACGGGTCGTAGTCGCGGATCGCGTTGAAGTGCCGGCTCATGTCGAGGATCAGCGCATCGCCGATCGGCTGGCCGTTCTGCGAGGTGCCGCCGCCGCGCGCGATCACCGGCACGCCATGCTCGGCGGCGATCGTCAGCGCCGCGGCGATATCGGCCTCGCTCTTCGGGAAGGCGACGCCTTGCGGGACGATCTGGTAGATTGAGGCGTCGGTGGCATAGCGCCCGCGGGTGAAGGCGTCGAAACGCACCTCCCCCTCCAGCACCTGCGACAGCTTGCGTTCGAAGCCGAGATTGCGGCTGTGCGAGCGCGCCAGCGCGTCCTGCGTCATCGTGTGGCCTCGGCGGTCTCGGGGTTGGTCCGGCCGCGCCCACGCAGGACGGCGATCGCATCGCTGACCGGCCCCCAGCAGAGCAGCAGCAGCGCGAGGACGACGAGCGTCCCGACGAGACCGTTCGCCCAGAACACGTTGAGCGAGCCGCCCGAGCCGAGCAGCGCCTGGCGGAAGGCGTCCTCCGCCCTGTCGCCGAGCACCAGCGCCAGGATCATCGGCGCGAGCGGATAGTCGAGCTTCTTGAAGACATAGCCGATGACGCCGAAGATCAGCATCAGCCAGATGTCGAAGATCGAGTTCGAGATCGTGTAGGCGCCGATGGCGCAGACGATCAGAATCACCGGCGCGACGAATGAGAACGGGATCCGCATGATCGCCGCAAAGAGCGGCACCGTCGCCAGCACGATGATGAGACCAGCGAGATTGCCGAGATACATCGAGGCGATCAGCCCCCAGACGAAATCCTTCTGTTCGACGAACAGCATCGGCCCGGGCTGCAGGCCCCAGACCAGCAGGCCGCCGAGCAGGACGGCCGCCGTCGCCGAGCCGGGAATGCCGAGCGCCAGCATTGGCAGCAGCGCGCTGGTGCCGGCGGCATGCGCGGCAGTCTCCGGCGCCAGCACGCCTTCGATCTCGCCCTTGCCGAAATTCTTGCCATGCTTCGAGAAGCGCTTGGCGAGGCCATAGCCCATGAAGGAGGCGGCGATGGCCCCGCCCGGCGTCACGCCCATCCACATGCCGACGACCGCGGAGCGCAGCAGCGTCGCCCAGTAGCGCGGCAGGCTGGCCCAGGTCCGCAGCACGACCATCAGGTCGATCCTGGCCTGCTTGCCCTTGAACACCAGCCCTTCCTCGACCGTCAGCAGGATCTCGCTGACGCCGAACAGGCCGATCACCACGATCAGGAAGTCGAAGCCGCGCATCAGCTCGGTCGAGCCGAAGGTCATCCGCAGATCGCCCGAAATCGAGTCGAGTCCCACCGCGGCGAGCAGGAAGCCGATGCAGAGCGAGGCGATGATCTTGGCGCGGTTCTCCCGGCCCATGCCGATGAAGGAGCAGAAGGTCAGGAGGAAGACGGCGAAGAACTCGGCCGGGCCGAAGCGCAGCGCGAACTGCGCGACCAGCGGCGCGACGAAGGTGATCAGCACCACGCCGGAGAGCGCGCCAATGAAGGAGGCGGTGAAGGCCGCGGTCAGCGCTTCCGCCGCCTTGCCCTGCACCGCCATCGGATAGCCGTCGAAGGTGGTCGCGACCGACCAGGCCTCACCGGGAATATTGAAGAGAATCGAGGTGATCGCGCCGCCGAACAGCGCGCCCCAATAGATCGACGACAGCAGAATGATCGCCGAGGTCGGGTCCATACCGAAGGTCAGCGGCAAGAGGATCGCGACGCCGTTCGGCCCGCCAAGGCCCGGCAGCACCCCGACGATGATGCCGAGGATGACCCCGACGGCCATGAAGCCGATATTGTGCCAGGAGAGCGCGACCTGGAAGCCGGCGATGAGCGAGGAGAGATCGTCCATCGGTCGTCCTTCAGTACCCGAGCATGGCTTCGATGGGGCCCTTCGGCAGGGGCACGCGGAACTGCAGTTCGAAGACCCAGAAGCAGGTGATCGGCACGATCAGCGCCGTCAGCAAGATCGACCACCAACGCGACGTCCCGACAACCGCCATGAAGGCGATGATGAAGACCGCCGAGGCGACATAGATCCCGAGCGGCTGGATCAACGCCACGAACAGGATGAGCGGCCCCAGCACCCGGACGACCTGGCGCAATTGCTCATAGGTGACGAAGACGCCATCCGGCCGGCGGAATGACTGCCAGAGGATGAAGAGCGAGGCGGCAAGGAAGATCCAGCCGACGCGGGCCGGGAAGAAACCGTTCTGCGGGCCGCCATCCCAGCCGGCGCCGCGCCCATGCGAGTCGTAGAGCACGATGCCGGCGAGCCCGATCAGCAGCAGCGCCGTGGCAATCTCGACCGGGCGGCGCGAGATGCCGCGTTCGGGTGCTTCGGTTTCGGAAGGCAACGACATCGATCACTCCCGCTGGTCATCCCGGACAAGCCGCGGCAGCGGCGCCGATCCGGGATGCATGCCTGAACCGTTCCGGCATGAATCCCGGGTCTTCGCTTCGCTACGCCCAGGATGACCCGGACCGGAGGCGGCAAAGGCTTACGTTAGACCCGAGGCTCACTTCGCCATGAAGCCGGCTTCAGTCATCAGCTTCTCGTGTTTCGCCTCATCCGCCTTCAGGAAGGAGACGAAGGCCTCGCCGTCGCGATAATCCGCCGCCAGCGCATTGCGGGCGAGGTACTCTTTCCATTCCGGCGTCTCGGAGACCTTCTTGAACAGGTCGACATAGAAGGCCTGCTGCTCCTTGCTGACCTTGCCGGGCATGAACATGCCGCGGAGCATCTGGTAGCTGACATTCAACCCTTGCGAGGCGCAGGTCGGGATATCGGCCCAGGACTGCCCATCCGCGACCTTCTCGGTATAGGCCATCTTCTGCTCGGCGAAGACGCAGAGCGGACGCGTGGCGCCACCGCGCCAGTTGGCGAGATCCTCGGCGGGATTGTTGGTGGTGGCCTCGACATGCCCGCCGGCCAACTGCGTCGAGGCCTGGCCGCCGGAGGTATAGGGGATATAGGCGAACTTGGTGCCGCCCTGCTTCTCCATGGCGAAGACGAGCAGGTTGTCCTCGCGCTTGGAGGAGGTGCCGCCGATCTTCATCGCCGGATTGGCGCTCTTGGCCGCCGTCATCAGGTCGCCCGCGGTCTTGTAGGGCGATTTCGCATTGACCCAGAGCAGGAAGGAATCCTGAGCCAGCATCGCGACCGGGGTGTAGTCGGTCCAGTTCAGCGCCAGCTTGGTCGCCATCGGCGTCATGAAGATGCCGCTCGAGGTGGTGATCAGCTTGTGCGGATCGCCGGCCGATTTCTGGATGTCGAGCATGCCCTCGGCGCCACCGGCGGCCGGCTTGTTGACGACGATGATCGGCTGCTTGGCAAACTGGTGCTTCTGGATGACGCCCTGGATCGTCCGCGCCATCTGGTCGGACGCGCCGCCAGCCGAGAACGGCACGACGATCTCGATCGGCTTCGTCGGCTCCCAGGCGACTGCGGGCCCGGAGCCGCCAGCCAGAATCGCGGTGGCGGCCAGCCAATACTGCTTCATGATCGCACCCTCCCGATGATTGCGCTCTGTCGGCGCGGTGGAGGCACCTTAGATCATATTTTTTTGCATTCAATCCAAAATTTCAGAAACGATAAAATGACGACGATCTGGGCCATGTCAGCGTCATTGCGAACAATGCGAGGCAATCGAGAAGCGGCAGCGCTCCTTGACTCCTCGCAATGAGGGCGCCGCAGAAACTACGCCGACGCCTGCGCCGCCTTCTGCTTGTTGCGCAGGTGCACGAACAGGATGTCAGACAATTCAGAGCCGGCGCGCCGCCGCAGGGCATCGAGGATCGCCTCGTGCTCGCGCATCGCCTCGCCCCAACGGTCGCGATCCTTGGCGAGATTGGCCGAATAGCGCACGCGCCGAATCCGTCCGGCAAGGCCGGCATAGGTCGCCGACAGCGTCGCATTGCTGGCCGCGGCCACGATCAATTGGTGAATCGCCTGGTTGCAATAGAAATAACCATGCATGTCGCGACGCAGGTAGAAGCGGTACATTTCATGATGCATTCGCTCGATTTTGGCGAACTCCTCGTCGGAGATGCGCTCGCAGGCCAATCGGCCGGCCAGCGCCTCGAGTCCGCCCATCACATCGAAGAGCTCACGGACATCCTCGGGGCTGAGCTCGCGCACCCGCGCGCCGCGATTGGGCAGGAGCTCGATCAACCCTTCCGCCGCCAGCACCTTGAGCGCCTCGCGCAAGGGGGTACGGGAGATGTTGAAGCGCTCGCACAGCGCCCGCTCCGGAACGCGCGCGCCATCGGCGAGATTGCCCTCGACGATGAAGTCGCGCAACGCCACCAGCAGCTCTTCATGCAGGGATGCAATCGGCTTCGCAGGCTCGGCTGGCGCAGGGCCCGGCTTATCAATGGTATCGGGAAATTGCTCGCTCATGCATCATCGCTAAGTTGGCTCGGGCCCATTGTCGAGCCCGATTGCGCACGATAAGCATACAACAACGCGATTGATCTTTCAAAAAATGAATGCAAATTAGCGAGCAGCGACGCGACAACGTCCGGACCCTGGGAGGAAAAGAACATCATGCAAGGGCGTCACTTCCTGCACATTCCTGGCCCGAGCCCGATCCCGGACCGGATCCTGCGCGCCATCGCCATGCCGATCATCGACCATCGCAGCGCCGAATTCGCCGCGCTCGGCAAGACCGTGCTGGAAGGCAGCAAGGCCGTCTTCAAGACGAAGCAGCCGGTGGTGATCTATCCCTCCTCCGGCACCGGCGCCTGGGAAGCGGCGATCGTCAACACGCTCTCGCCCGGCGATACCGTGCTGATGGCCGAGACCGGCCATTTCGCGACGCTGTGGAAGAACATCGCGACACGCTTCGGCATCGAGGTCGAGTTCATTCCAGGCGACTGGCGCCGCGGCGCCGATCCGGCCGCGATCGAGGCGAGGCTCGCCGAGGACAAAGCCCGCAGGATCAAGGCGGTGATGGTCGTCCACAACGAGACCTCGACCGGCGCGACCAGCCGCGTCGCCGAGATCCGCAAGGCGATCGACACCGTCGGCCATCCGGCCCTGTTCATGGTCGACACCATTTCCTCGCTTGCCTCGGTCGACTACCGCCACGACGAATGGCAGGTCGACGTCACCGTATCGGGCTCGCAAAAGGGACTGATGCTGCCGCCCGGCCTCGGCTTCAACGCCGTCTCGGAGAAGGCGCTCGCGGCCTCGAAGAGCAATACGCTGCCGCGCTCCTTCTGGGACTGGGAGGAGATGATCAGGATCAATGCCGGCGGCTTTTTCCCCTACACGCCGGCGACCAACCTCCTCTACGGGCTGAAGGAGGCACTCGCCATGCTGCAGGAGGAAGGGCTCGATCAGGTCTTCGCCCGCCACAACCGCCTCGCCAGCGCCTGCCGCGCCGCGGTCAGGGCCTGGGGGCTGGAGGTGCTCTGCGAAAATCCGGCCGAGCAGTCGCCGGTCCTGACCGGCGTGCTGATGCCGCCGAGCCATGACGCCGACCGCTTCCGGAAAATCGCACTGGAGAAGTTCAACATCTCGCTCGGCTCCGGCCTCGGCAAGGTCGCCGGCAAGGTCTTCCGCATCGGCCATCTCGGCGAGTGCAACGAACTGGCTTTGCTCGGCGCCCTCTCCGGCGTCGAGATGGGTCTCGCCGCGGCGGGCGTTCCCCATCGCAGCGGCGGTGTCGCAGCGGCGATGGCCGATCTCGAAGGCGCCGAGCCTGGTAACGCGGCGAAGGTCGCGGCGGTCGCCTGAGCGGGGTTCTCATTAGTAGAAAGACCTCGCCGTCGGCCCTGTCGCGCTCGCATTTGCGGCGAGCCCGATAGCATGGATAGCCCCCGAAAGGTCGATCTGCCCGTTGAATCGCCCGTTATCCTTTCCATGAAAGGGCGATTCAGCTGGAGATGCACCAGCGGCCAGACGAAGCCCGGAGCATCCGTTCGGACATGATGGAAGGACGCGGCGCCGGCGGCGACGCACGGCCCAAGGCGGCTGAGGCCCTGCTGAGGCTGTTCGAGACGTTCATTCTGGCGCCTGGCGTGGCGCCGGGCGGGATTTTCCTGACGCTGCACGGGAGCGGGCACGATTTTCCGATCTGCCGTGCGGCGCGTCTTTGGAAGACGGCTCCAGAACGACGAAAACCCCGTCGGATTTGCGACGGGGTTCTTCATTGATTTTGGTTGCGGGGGCCAGCAACCACCGATACCGACATCCACTGAAAGTGGGGATCTGACCGCGCCTGTCGGCGCCAGCAACCTCTTCTCTCATGAACGAGTTCGAATCCCTTTGGGCGCGCCATTTCCGTACAGAACTGCGAACACCGGGCTCCTTGAGGGAGCCTGTGCTTGTCGCGGCGATGACCTGCTCCAGATTTGCCTTGTCGCCGATGATGCGGACGGAGTTTGTATCGACCTCCACTCGATCGACGATGCTGCGTAGCCAGGCTTTTCGGAACGGGACGGTGCCTTCGGTGATGTTTCGGCGCATGAGCACGCCGAATTCCTCGATCAGCTCGGGAGCGATCGTGGCGGGGGGACGTTCCGCCGCGTGGATGCGGTCGAGGGCGATCTTTGCGCGATCGCGCTCGGCCTTGAGGGTGGCGAGACGCTCTTTCAGCATGTCGTCGAGATCGGTGACGCCATCCTCGACGAGCTGATAGAGCCGACGCAGTTTCTCCTCTCCCGTCGAGACTTCGGCCCTGAGCGCAGCGATTCGTCCGTCGACCTCTCCCCGTTTTGCGGCACGTCCCGTCAAGAGCGAGGCGAGGGTCTTCTGAAGACGATCGGGCTGGAGCAGCGCGCTGGTTAGGTGGTCGGTCACTAACTCGTCGAGCTTGTTCATGGGAACGGAGCGGCCCTGACAGCCGACCTTGCCTTGTCTGCCATGTGTCGAGCAGGAATAATAGCGGTGGACCTTGCCGGATTTCGAGGTGCCGGTGCGCAGGGTCATCGCCGCTCCGCAATGGGCGCAGGTCGCTAGCCCGGTTAGCAGAATCGGCCCCGTCACTTCCCGCGCCGGGGTAACTCTCGGATTATGAGCCTTGAGCGTCGCGGCGACGGTATCGAACTCCGCGCGCGAGATGAGAGCGGGGACCTCGATCCGGATATGCTCGGAGGCGGGCTTCGCCGCACGCGTGCGCGCTTCCATCCGATTGAAGGCCCAGTCCCCGACATAGACGGGATTGGTCAGGATGCCGTGCACGGTGGCGACGCCGAATCTGGCTCCGAGGCGCGTCCGAAAGCCCTTCCCGTTGAGCCAGTTGGTAACGGCCTTGACGCCGAGGGGACCGGATGTGCCGTCGCCGACGCGGTAGAGGCGGAAGATCTGCCTGACGGTTTCGGCCTCGACGGGGTCTTCGACGAGGCGTTTCTTTACGCGCTCGCCACGGGTCTCGCAGGCCTCGACGGTGTAGCCGAGGGGGACGCGCGCGCCGTTGTAGAACCCCTGCCGGGCGTTCTCCTTCATGGCGCGCAGGACATGCTTGGAATTCTCGCGGCTCTGGTACTCGTCGAAAAGCGCGATGACCTGCCGCATCATGACCTGGGCCGGATCGTCGCCCAGTTCCTGGGTGATGGACACCAGCCGAACGCCCGCCTTCGCGAGCTTGCGGACATACATTTCGAGAGAGAAGCTGTCGCGGAAGAAGCGCGAATACGAGTGGACGACGATGACGTCGAAGGGGTGATCGTCGTCGAGGCAGCGCTCGATCATACGCTGGAATTCTGGCCTGCTGTCGTCTGTCGCCGAGGCGCCCGGCTCGACGAATTCTCCGACGAGCGACCAGCCCTTGGCGGTGCAATATTGCGCCGTTTGCTTGCGCTGGTCGGGAATGGAGAGATCGGACTCGGCCTGACGACCGGTGGAAACCCGCAGATAGGCGCAGGCGCGCAACGCGGCGTCGAAGGGCGGCAGCATACGGGGCGTGCGGCGCGATCTGGACATGGCAGGGTCACTCCGAGAGTAGCGAATCCTAAGGCATCTATAATTTGAAATCAATATCTAAATCAATATGTTAGGCGATATTCACCGCCTCTCGAAACTTTCGTCCGCTATCTGCGCATCCTGCGCAGAATGTCATCGATCTGTGCTCCGAGATAGATTTCCAGCGCCTCGATTTCCGCGCGTCCGACTGGCGTTGGACGGGGCAGATCGTCGCTGACCTGCCACTCCTTGTCGGCTCCGTTCTCACGCGCGCTCGCTGGACGGTCGTCGCCCTCCCGCCGTAGGGCGGTAGGGTTATCCGGCGCCTTCGGATCAGCCGAGTTCATGGGAGAACTCCGCCGACGGGTGGTGCCGCGCCGAGTCGTGGCCGATGCCGCTCCGGCTCGCTTCGATCACGGCAAGCGCGGAGCGCTTGTAGTTCGCGCGTGACAGGCGCTCGGCCAGCCAGCGGCGACGGGCGTCCGAATCGACCTTGACCGGAGTGTCCTGCCGACCGAGCGGCTGCTGGGCCTGGAGATGCCGATCGATCGACGTGGTATCGACGAACAGGCGGGTCTGGCCGCGCGCGCGGCTGGTAGAGACATAAGCGTCGTGACGGTCGAAGCTCGGATCGGCCAGGACGAAGGCGCTCTCGACCGTCTGGCCCTGCGAGCCGGCGATGGTCGAGGCATAGGCCCAGCCAAGGCGCGCGCGTCCCTTGGCATCCGCCAGTTCGGCCGGATCGAAGGAGATGAACCGCCCCTCGACCCTCGCCTCGATCCGGATTGCGGAACCACCGGGTAGCCGCAGGCCGGGGTTCCGGACAATGCGGGAGACGACCCCGATCGTGCCGTTGACGACGCCGAGTTCGTCGTTGCGGACGAGGAAGCGGATCTCGTCTCCGGCGGCGAGGTGCAACGTGGTGGCGTGACCGGAGGGCGTCGCGGCCGCGATCTCCGCGTCGATCCCGCGCAGCTCGCCACGCTGCCGGCGCCGGACACGAACCTCGCGCGAGATCGCCGCGACCTGGGCATTGGTTTTGGCGAGCAGAAGCGCGCGGGAGCCCGGCGTCTCGTGCCGGGTTCCCTGCCAGGCGTCGACCATCGCGGCGATGGTCGCGCGCGGGCCAGCCGCTTCGACGATGTGGCCGCGCTCGGCGAAAGCTTGCAGGGCGGTTTCGGCCCGGCCTTCGCCGAAGGCACGGATCGCCTCTCGCGCCCATTCGTCGTGTTGGCGCACGATGGTCTCGACCCGCGCACTGTCGATTGCGCGGGCTGCCAGGGCGAGGCCTGGGCCGGCGCCGATGGCCTGGAGTTGATCGCGATCTCCGACGAGGACGAGCTTGGCGCCGGCGCGCTCGACCGCGGCCAGGACGGTGTGCATTTCGCGCGCCGAGACGAGTCCGGCTTCGTCGAGGACCAGAACGGTGCGGTCGTCGAGAACCTTGTGTCCGAGTCGCAACTTCGCGATCCAGCTTCGGGTCGCGCGCGCCTCGATCTTGAGATCGGCCCGCAACATCCTGGCGATGGTCCAGGCGCTGGCGCTGCCGATCACGCGAAACCCGGCCTGCCGGTAGGCGTCGACGACGGGCAGCAGCGTCGTGGTCTTGCCGGAGCCGGGTGCCCCCTCGACGATGACCAGGCGTTCCGGGCCGGTCGCCGCGATGGCGGCTTTGATCTGGTCGTCGTTCAGGCCGTCCGTGCGGCAGCGGGCTTCCAGGGCAGCGCGGTCGATCGAGGCTGGGCCGGTAGCTGCCAGCTTCTGCGCGAGATCGACGATCTCATGCTCGATGCGGGCCAGTTCGGGCGTGGAATATTGCCGGTTGCCGAGGGTATCGCGGCCGATCTCGATGAAAGCCTGCTCTGCCAGCAGCCGGTCGAGTTCTCGATCGGTACGCTCGGCCGGAAGGCCGGTCCCGACGAGGGTGGCGGTCACGGCGCGCACCAGCTCGCGCCGATCAATGACGCTGTCGTGCTCGGTCAGCTCGTCCGGCAGCCGCGTCAGACGGTCGGCGAGGAGCGCCTCCGCCTCGCGGATCGCGCTGGCTTCGGCCTTGGCCCGAAGCGCGTCATGGAACGAATCCGGGTTGATCCCGATCGCGGCGGCCGCCTCGCGCCAGATCTCCTCCCGGCTATCTGCCGTATCCGATGATTTCGAGGCGCGGGTGGATTTGGCGATGGCCGAGGCGAGCGCGCTGGCCTCGGCGCTCGGCAGATCGTGTTCGGCGAGTTCTTCCTCGATCTCGGCGCGGCGCGCGCTGAAATACCGGATTGCGGCCTCGCCGACACCAGCGATCTCGAAGGTCCCGTTGCGGCCGATCCGGTCGATCGCGAAGCCGAGCTTTTGCAGCTCATGGGCGAGCGCGGCGTGATAGGTCGCGCCGGCTGCCATTTTCCAGTCACGGAGGACTTTGGAGTGGATCGCGCCGACCGTGCCGTCGGCGCGCGTGGCGAGGTTGAGGATGGTGGCGTGGGTGTGAAGGTTCGGATCGCCGAAGACCCGGCCGTTGGCGTGTGCGGCCGGCCGGCTTTCGCCATGCTGAAACAAGGCGGCGGTCAGCCCGACGGGCTCGATGATCGCGCCGTTCCTTCCGCGCCGCGCGAAGATCGCTTCGGCTTCGAGCCTAGCCAGGGCGGCGCGAACCGCGCGCTCCTGTGCCGCCTCGATGGCGGTCTTCTGGCCGGAGGTGGCGAAAGCCCAGGCCAGGGTCACCGAGCGCGGCGCGCTCATCGTCATATCGAAGGCGGGTACCCGGTTCTCGTGCCGGGCGCCCTTCGGCAGCAGGGTCTGGCCATCCGGCCCGACCGCCGCGTAGAGGCGCTCGAAAGTCGGGCGCTCGACCAGCGTGCCGTCGACGAGGCCGAAATCCTTCTTCGGCGCATACCAGCGTCCGGCCGGCTCGCGGCCGCCGAGGTAGTATTCGGCAGCACGCAGATAATAGCCGCTATGGGCGGCGGGATTCCAGGTCGCGACCAAGAGAAGAGCCTCCGCGAAGGAGGCTCCCAATTGTCACGGATCGGCCGCCAAGAACGGGATACGATCTGGAGAGAATGAGCTTTTCGAGGGATTTAGCTTAGGTGTTTGCCCGGTTCGGAGCCTGGGCGCAGCTTGGGCCAGGGGACGATCGGCCACTCCGCGCTGATGATCGCGTCGCCGACCCCGAACACGAGGGCGCTGACAGTCGGGACGGGCCAGCGGTCCTTGCGGCCAAGGGTGGTCTGCAATTCCGACGGCTGGAGCACCGCGACGTCACGGTGGTGAACTTGCCGCGATAGCGTCGCCTGCGAGCCTAACTCCAATTTCCAGGGTCCATGGCTCCACGACCGCTCGGTCCACGCGACCTGACGCGTGCCGGCCCACTCGTCGCAGATCGTTTTCGCGGTCGCGCCGACCTCCATCCGGCAGACGATCTTCGTTCCGATGGAGGAAAGCCAGGTCTTCGTGACATCTGCGCCGTACAGACCGGAGAGCTGTGAAATATCTTGGGCGCCGAGGATGCAGCAGAGGCCACGAGACCTCCCTTTCTCAAGGATCTGGGCGAAGCCGTTCAGCTTTCCGAGCTGCGGAAACTCGTCGAGCATGAACCAGATTCGACGTTTTGCATCATCCGGCAGCAACGGGCCGACGCTGAGATTGGCGGCCACGCGGACGAAGGCTCCGATCCACGCCGTCGACAACGCCGGCAGATGCGCGGCGCGCTGAACGATCATGATCCGCTTGTCCCGAGAGTCCGACAGCAGGAATTCCCGGGCCGAGACGCGTGGTATCGCCGGGTCGTGCCAGGCATGCGAGAGCGGCCGCACCGTCCCATTCACATGCGCTTCCAGCGTGCTGAAGAACGACATCATCGTCTTCGATGGTGAGCCGTTTGAGAGGATGATATAGGTCGCGCCAGGCCGATAGTGTCGCGATAGCAAAGCGCGCAGCTGCACCGGGTCCATCAGCAGGACTTCTTGCAACTCCGACCAGCCCCAGGCCTGCTGTCTGGTTTTCTGGAGGATGACGACGGCACCGGTGAACAATTCGCGGGCGCCAGCAGCCCAAACCGGGTCCTGCGAGTCAGGAACGAGGCAAGCCGCGAACTCGCGCGCATCCTCCTCGGTCACGATATCCGCGGCAACGTTCCAGACGGCGCTACGCGCGTCGTGTGGCGCCAGCAGCACGAAATCCGCGACCGGCATCGTCTCCAAAACGTCGCCCTTGGTGTCGTGCAAAAGGACGCGATCGCCCCGTCGGAGGATCTGGCGGAGCCATGAACGGATGATGACCGACTTGCCAGAGCCCGTTGCGCCGACGACGAGGAAATGCCGGCTTTCGCGCTCGCGGCTGATCGTCATCCCCGGCGCGAGGCGGATTCCGTCCCCGGTCGAGCGCCGCGCAGCTCGTTCCGCCCGTCGGAAGGCGAGGGCAGCGCGCCAGTCGCGCAGCAGGCGAAACCCGCGCAGATGACGGACGCGGTCTCGTTTCGATGACACGACAAAGGTAACGACGAAGCATACCAAACCGGCACCGAGCGCGGTCGCGATGACAATCGTGGTTAACCTCGTCATCGCCGTGGTGATGCCGGCTGCCGCGTATTGGTTCTGCATCACGGCGATGCTGGCGGCCAGCGCATCGCCGGGGTGGGCGAGCCAGATGCGCCACGAGATCGCCTGCGCGGCCTCGACGATTGATCGAAAGCCCCACGCGGCGAGTTCGGTATAGCGGGCGGGCCAGATCTGGCCGGCCCAGGTCGCCCGGATCGGAGCGACCGTGTCGATGATCGCGATGGCTGCGGCCAGCAATGCAACCGCTACGATGATGGCGCTGAGGAGCGCCGGCATGATCGGCCGGCGCATGCGAAAGACCTGCTTCATGAGTGTTTGTCCTTCTGCTGAATGATGCGAGCCCGCCGCTCGGCGGAAGGCTCGCGGATGGCTCTCGCGTTCAAGCGAGAGCCAGGGATGCGGCGAGATAGATGAGACCCGCCGCGATGCCGGCGACGAGGCCGCGCACAGGGGACGGGACCACCGTCATGAGGAGGCGCAGCCTGAAAAGCTGCTCCGCGTGGCGGTCCCGCCAGGACATCGCGCGCTGGCGAATGGCGCGCGTGTCGATGAAGCGATACTCCGGCGGCCGCCCGCTCTGGACGAGGGCAGCGAGGAGAAGGAGGAGCCCACTCGGACCGAGCCGCTGCCAAGTCGCGGCGGGCAGCGCGGCGAGTTCGGCGATCGGCAGTTTGGCGAGCGCCGCAGCGAGTTCGGCACGGGCCATCTCGCGCTCGCGCGCCACGTCGGCAAGCGAGGCTCTGGAGGGCTTTGCCTTCACCGGAACACCTCCGGCAGGCCCAGCAGCGGCGCGAGCGCGCGCTCCATTTCCGCAACCCACGCGGCGACGTCGCCCCGAGCGATCCTGGCTTCAGCCCGGGGTAGGCCGGTCAGCCGCATCACCTCGCCGACATCCATGGCGACGACATCGATGGGACGGCAGTAGTGCGGCTCGAAATACCGCCACGAGCCGCCTTCGACGGCCGGCATGACGATTTCTGGAAGGTCCGGGTACGCCTCCCGCAATTGATGCAGGGCGCGATACGCTTCCGATCCCGTGGCCAGCGTGTCGAAGGCACCGTCGCGCCGGTTTTCGACCAGCACCGCCTTGAGAACCGGCAAGCTCTCCGAGAGCATCGCGATCGTCCGCGCGGCCTGCGTGATAGCCTCAGGCTCGGCCGTCGCGGGGACGAAGACACGACCTTCGAACTCCATCTCCACCAGATCGCCATTGAGTTCGGACAGAGAGGCGAATGCATCGACCGGGCGGACCTGGGTTCCGCCGACATCGACCAGGAGCATCGCCCGCAAACTTGCAGCCTGCTCCAGCGCCGTCATCATCGGGCGGAATGCCTGGATGCTGGCGGCAGGATTGGTGCGCGAAGCCCGAACGGTCTCCGTATTCACGGTGATGACGTCCTGGCCGATCGTCCTCGACAATCTCTCCTGGTCGTCGATCTGAACCGCGATGACCGGTTCGTCGTGTAGGTAGTGCAGGTCGGCGATGCTGGTCGCCAACAGCGTCTTTCCTTCACCTCCTTTCTGGCTGGCCACGACAGCAGCCCTCGGGCGACGGGATCGTTCCTTCTGGCTTTCGGTCACGATGCGAGCTCCATTCATGGTGAAGGGAGCTGTCCAACTAACCCATGCCCGACCGGAAAAATGGGATACGATCTGGCGATAATCCCAATTTTCCGAAGGGAGAGATGGTCTTGGCCATCTCTCCCCCGCGACCGCCGCCTACGCGATGGCTGGGCTGCGCGCTTGCAGGGCGATCCATAGCCGCCAGCCGTCCAAACCTTCCGATCCACCCCGCTCGCTGCGCAGCCCGGCCATGCTCGCCGGCAGCCGCCCCCCTCTCTGCCGCGCGCTCACGCGCCCCCGGAAGGCATGCCGGGGGACATGCCTTCGGCATTGACAGAGAAGGATCGGGACCATGGCAAAGGCATCGAAGAAGGCGAAGGCCAACACTGTTGCGAGGGACGCGCAGACGGCGGTGGAGGCGGAAATCCGCAGCGCTGCGGCAGCGGCAACGGAAGCCGTTGCGGTGATGGAGGCTACCCCGGAAACGGCTACGGTCGCGGTAAGCGGCGAGACGGTTTTCATCCCACTCGACAAACTGAAGAAGTCGCCGCGCAATGCACGAAAGATCCCGCACAGCGAGGCGGACATCGAAGCCTATGCGGCCAGCATCGCAGCGAAAGGTATCCTGCAAAACCTCGTGGTGGAGCCGGAGCTTGACGCAGGCGTCAGCACACCGGCTGCTATTTCGTCACCATAGGCGAGGGTCGCAGGCTGGCGCAGCTTCTGCGTGCGAAGCGTAAGGAGATCAGCAAGACGGAGCCGATCCGCTGCGTCATCGATACGGCGAACGATCCGTTCGAGATCAGTCTTGACGAGAATGTCACCCGCACGGCCATGCACCCCGCCGATCAGTTCGAGGCTTTCCGCGAGCTTGCCGAGCATCGTGGATGGAGCGCGGAAAAGATCGCCGCCCGCTTCGGCGTCAGCGCGCATGTGGTGAAGCAGCGTCTGCGTCTCGGCGCGGTCAGTCCCAGGCTCATGCAGGTCTATCGTGACGGCGGCTTGACCCTCGATCAGTTGCAGGCATTCGCGATCACGCAGTACAATGCCCGGCAGGAGCAGGCTTTCGCGAAGCTCTCCCACAATCCCGAGCCATGGGGCATTCGTCGCGACCTCACGGCGACCAATGTAGCTGCGACGGATCGGCGCGCGATCTTCGTCGGCAAGGAGGCCTACACGGAGGCGGGTGGGACGATCTTGCGCGATCTGTTCACTCAGGATCGGGGCGGCTTCTTCGAGGATGCCGCGCTGCTGGACAGACTCGCCGTCGAGAAGCTGGATCGGATCGCAGCCGGGATTCAGACCGCCGAGGGTTGGAAATGGGCTGTTGTCCAGATCGACTATCCGCATGCTCACGGCCTGCGCCGTAGCTATCCGCAACCGGTGGAGCTTTCCGAGGAGAATGCAGTCGCCTACACCGCCGCGCAGGCTGAATACAACCGGCTCTCCGACGAATGGGATGGTGCTGACGAACTGCCGGACCATGTGGATTGGCGGTTCGGGGAGCTTGAAGCGGAGATGGCGGGCATCGATGCGCTACGTCATGCGTATCGTCCCGACGACATCGCGCGCGGCGGCATCTTCATCGTGCTGTCGCATGACGGCGACGCCCGCGTTGAACGCGGATTCATCCGGCCGGAGGATGAAAGGCCAGACCCGGAGGAAACCATGACGGGCGAGGATGACGACAGCGTCATCGATGGCGTTCGCTTCAATGGCGACGGCGAAGTCATCGCGGAGGGAGAGCATAACGCGGACGGGAGGCATGCGTCCGCTCTTGAGCCCGACGACGAAGAGGCCGAGGATAGCGGCAAGCCGCTCTCCGACCTTCTTGTCCGTGATCTGACCGCTCACTGGACGCTTGGCTTGCGCCTCGCGCTTGGCGAGCAGCCGGACACGGCCCTGATCGCCGTCACCCATGCGCTCGCCGCCCAGACCTTCTATCGCGGCGTTGACGCCCATTGCCTCGAAATCCGGCCGAGCAGCCAGCAGCTTGGCGGACATGCGGACGGTATCGAGGACACGGCCCCTGCGAAGGCGTTGGCGGATCGCCATGCCGGATGGGCGACAGACATGCCGCGCGACGTGGCGGACCTCTGGGGTTTCATCGCCGGGCTTGACCTTGCGAGCGTCATGGCGTTGTTCGCGCATTGCACTTCGCTCACCGTCAATGTCGTTAAGCAGCCTTGGGAACACAAGCCCCGCGCTCATGAAACGGCCGACCGGCTGGCTACCGCACTCGCTCTCGACATGACGACGCACTGGACGCCGACCGTGCGGACCTATCTCGTGCGCGTCACAAGGGCCCATATCCTCACCGCCGTACGTGAGGCGCTTGGCGACGAGGCTGCGGACCGCATCGCCTCCATGAAGAAGCAGGCGATGGCGGAAGCCGCCGAGCAGCTTCTGGCGGGCACCGGTTGGCTCCCGCCGCTGCTGCGCACGGAGCGGCCCGCGTGGCTGGATGCGTCGGAGGCTAACGCCGGTGCGATCACGGATGCGCCGATCTCTTCCGACGACACCGTCGCGGCCTTTGGCATCGCTGCTGAGTAACCGCCATGCCGGCTCCGCTGAATGCGGGGCTGGGCTCGCCAAACGGAGAGGCGTTGATGATATTCGTTGTCGCCCTGGCCCTGCTGCTGATTGCGATGATGGTCATCCTCGCCTATCGGCTCGCGACCTATGCGCTGCCCGCCATGCTGGGGCTCACCGTGGCGCGCCTCGCCGACGCCACCGGGGCCGGGTGGGTCGGGGCCGGCATTGCCGGCTTCGTCGTCGGAGCGCTTTCGTTCTGCTTCTTCGCGGTTCTCTTCGCGACGGCGCGCACGCCGACCGTGCGCGCCGTCGTCGTGCTGATCTTCGTCACCCCAGCGGTCGCGGCGGGTTATGTCCTGACATATGGCCTGACCGAAGGCGCGATTCCATCAGCCATCTGGCGGCAGACATTATGTATTGCGGTCAGCGCTTTGATTGGCGTCTCAGCCTTCGCGCGGCTCGCCAGCGCAGCGGCATTGGGCGGCGCTAGCGTACCCAAATTAGAAGCCGATCAGGTCGATGCTCCCGATGATGCTCCGCCTCGCGGCAGCACTTGCCTGCAATGGTCGGCGTCAGCCGGTGTCCCGGCAGGATCGGATGACGGAGGCACAATCTCAGCGTCGGCATCGACCGGGCACGCATAGGTCTGCGTCGTGAGAGGGAGGCTTCTGGCCGCTTGAACGGAACGCGACTGCGACCTTTTCGGACGAGGGTCTTCCATGCCACCCTGAACTCGGCCGCCCAACTGGCGAAGGCCAGCACCTGAACAGTTTCATTGTCCCTGGGTGAGGATGGTTTCGCCCGTCTCGACGTTGCGAGCGAGGGTCTTGCTCGACCGTTTCCTCCCGCCCTGCGAGGGAAGCCGCGAGCATGCCGATGGCAGCCATAGCAGCGGTTCCATCCGCTACGTCAGGCCGCGTCCATTGCGTCCTCGATTGGTGTGGGTCTGACCGAAGACCGGCGACGCAGGCGTCGCCTCGATCTCGATCCCGCAACGCCCGCAGCCAGCTTTTTTCCGCCGCCTTCGGCTTTGCATCGCGAAACAAAAAAGCTGTCTCCGGCCGCCCTCCATTGCATTCCGGCCCTAATGGGTGCGGGCCGATCGTCCCCGGCCGGGCGACCCCCATCGAGGTCGCGATGAGCGCGGCCCGACCAGCAAAAGGACCCACCGCAATGGCCACCATCGGCACGTTCACCTCCTCCACCAACGGGTTCAAGGGCTCCGTCAAGACCCTCAACCTCAACGTCAAGGCGGTCGAGTTCGTCCCGACCGAGCGCGACAACGACAAGGGGCCGGACTTCCGCATCTTCTCCGGTGCGACGGATTATGCGTAGCGCGGGATTATGTGGAGTCGTTGGCTGGCAGCCGCGGTTTTGCGGGGTTATTGTCGCCGTGCCGCTCCGCATAATCTCGACCAT
>NZ_JBHSLW010000062.1:0-17962 GCF_042657265.1 Allobosea eneae | reverse complement strand
GCCATCCTCGCCGGCGAGCTCGTCGTCGCCCTCGCCGCCATCGACCACGTCATCGCCGCCGCCCGCAGACACAACGTCGTCGCCAGAACCGGCGAGGATGGTCTCGGCCCATGGCCTGCCCATCAGCACATCGTCGCCATCAGTGCCGACCGGCGCCGGCGCGGCATCCTCCAGCACCGTGTCGGTGCGGTAGTTCAGGTTCTGGATGCGCTCGTCGAGCGCCACCGAGGTGTCGGCGACGTCGAAGGCGGTCTCCTTGGTGCCATGGAACTCCCGCATGTACTGAGCGAGCGCCTGCTGCTCGCCGAGAAGCGCCGAGCCGACCGGGGTATGGGCGGCGATGACGCTGGGCTCGGTGAAGTTGAGAGACTCGTCGACCGGGCCCGACAGAGTGCCGTCGTTCAGCAGGTAGCGGAAATTCGAGCCGTTGGCCTTGGCCGGGTAGCCGTCACCGCCATTGGCGAGGAAGTTCAGCGTGATCACGGTGATCGTCGCCGGCAGGCCGGCCTGCAGCACGCCATTGTCGTAGAGCGCATAGGAGCGGCCCGCGCCATCGACCAGCGCGATGTCCTGGACGCGGCTGCCGGCCGGCAGGTCCGGGTCCCAGGAGAAGGCGACGCCGCCGATCTGCGGGAAGCGGCCCTGCAGCGTGCCCGCAGCGACGCCGTGCTCCAGGATCGCCTTGATGCCCTGGGCCGTGGTGTCGAAGGCCATGAGCTTGTTGTCGAAGCGCAGCGAGTTCTCGATGTCGAGCTGCGAGACGCCGCCCTCCGCCTTGCCGGCGGCGGGATTGGCCGGCGGCGGCAGCTTGTCGACCGAGCCGTCGACCGGATCGGGCGCCGAGAGCGTGCCGATCTGGGCGCGGATGCCGCCGCCGTTCTTGAAGGAGACGATCACGGTGTCGTCGGAGGCGCCCAGCGCCTCGCGCAGGGCATGCGCGTTGGCGTCGGCCGAGAGCGAGCCGAGATTGGTCTCCTCGCTGCGCACGAAGGCGCGCTCGCCTTCGAGATAGACGTCGGTGTAGCCATAGACATTGCCGTCCTTGGCCGAGATGACGGTGCCGACCGCGTCGGTGAGGTCGCGGACCTGATCGCCCTTGGTGCCTTGCGCAAATGCCGTGTTCTCGAGGTTGTCGACGGTCGTGTTCCAGGCCTCGGCGACGTTCTCCGCGGTCGAGGCATAGGCACCGTTGATCGCGGCGTCGACCGTGAGGTTGTCGACGAGGATCTTGCCCTGCGCGTCGAAATCGACCTTGAGGCGGCCGAGATAGGTGTATTCGTTGTCGGTGTTGACGATCAGGGTCTTGCCGCCCTCCGCATCGGTGATGACCAGCGGATAGGTGTCGGCGAAGTCGGCGCCATGTCCCGGGAAAGACTGCGCCTCGTCATCGGCATCGCCGAGGCGGGTGTTGGAGCCGGCCGCCAGGATGATGTCGACGCCCTTGAGCAGGGTGGCGAGCTGCTTCTCGTTGGCGATGTTCTGCAGATGCGACTGCAGGATGATCTTGTTGATGCCGTCGGCGCGCATCTGATCGATGATCGGCTGCAACTGCGCGGCGAGCAGCGCCATATCGTCAACTTCGCCATTGGCGCCGGGGCCGGTCGGGAAGCCCTTGATCTCGGTGCCGGTCGGCGAGGAGATGGCCTCGAGAATCTGTGTCGTCGCGCCGACAATGCCGATGCGCTCGCCGCCCTTCTCGACCACGACCGCCGGGGCGATCTTGCCCTTCAGCGTCGAGGCGTTGTCAAAGATGAAGTCGTTGGCGGCGTTGCCGCCGAGGGTCTTATCGGCCGCATTGCGGATGGCGCTGTCGCCGGAGACGTCGAGATTGGCTGAGACCATGGCGTAGTTGGCGCCGACCCAGCCGCCGCCGGCGATGAAGCTGCCGGCGAAGGCGGTCGAGCCGAGATCCCACTCATGGTTGCCGATGGCCGAGACCTCGACGCCGATGGCGTTGTGGATCGCCGTATCGACGGCGCCGATCGGGACCGTGCCACCGGCCGCGATTGTCGAGCCGGTGACGGCGTTCAGCGTCGAGATCACTGCCGGATCAGTGCCGGCCGCCAGGAACGGGCCGGGCAGATAGGTGTCGCCGCCCGAAAGGATCAGCGTGTTGGCATAATCGTCGTCGAAGGCATCGACGAGCGCCGCCAGGTTCTTGGCGGTCGAGCCGGCGAGCAGGCCGGCCTCGCCATCGGACAGATGCAGCAGCTGCAGCGTGAACGCAGGTTGAGACACGGGCTCTTCCGTCAGGTCGAGGCCGAGCACGATCGGGTCATGGTCGGAGACGCGGGCGATCACCTCTGGGTTGAAGATCGAGGGATCGCGCTCATCAGTGGAAAGATCGGAGTTGAAGTTGAGCTGATAGTCGTTGGCGTCGGCCTCGTCGGCGTTGATGTGCCAGTCGGTGACGCCGGTGACCTGGGTCGAGAGGCTGCCATTGGTCAGGATGTGGTCGAGCGAGCCCTTCTGGCCGTCGAAGACATAGCCGTAATTGCCGGCGCCCTGATCGGTGTAGCCGGCATTGGTCAGCACATCGATCGGGTCCTCTTTCTCATAGGCGTTGAGGTCGCCCAGGATAAGGACGTCGTCATCCTGCGAGCCGGTCGGGTCGGTCCCGAGCCATTCGACCAGGGCCTTGGCCGCGAGCTCGCGCTGGTTGTTCCAGCCGCCATTGCCGTCCTTGATGTCGGCGTCCTCGCCGGTGCCGGAGCCGCCCTTGGACTTGAAGTGATTGACCACCGCGGTGAACTCGCCGCCGGTGTCGATCTCCTCGAAGGTGACGGCCACGGCGGCGCGGCTGGTGTTCTCGCCGTTGAAGATGCGCCCGAGCGTGCTCTGCGCCAGAAGGTCGGCCGAGAGGTCGCTGTCGTCAAGGACCGCGATCTCGGTGTCAAAGGCGACCCGCACCGAGGTGACGTCGTAGATGAAACCGACCGCGATCGCATCGCCGCCGACGAAGGTCTGGCCCGGCCGCACCCAGTCGTATTTGAACGAGCCGGAGACGCTGTTGAGCTGGTTGACCAGATACTCGATCGCGTTGCCGCTGGCGCCGGCAGCGAAATTGTTCTCGAGCTCCATCAGGCCGAGCACGTCGGCGTCGAGCTCGAGGATCGTGTTGACGAGCTTGGCGGTCTGCCGATCGAACTCGGCCTGCGTCTCGGCGCCACGCGGCTCGAAGCCGTTGGCTGTCCTCTGGCCGTTGTCGAGCGTGGTGAAGTAGTTGAGGACGTTGAAGCTCGCGACCTTCAGCGTGCCCCCGACATCCGGGAGGCTGGTCGGGCGCGGATTGCCCGAGACCACGTCGTTGATGCCGGGCCCGTTCTGGATGGCATGCACGCGGAACTGGTTGAAGTCGTAGTCGAGCACGCCGGTCAGGCCGGTGATGGTGTCGCCCATGCGCGGGGCGGTCGTGGCGTTGTAGTCGCCGTCGACCAGGGTGTTGTCGAGGTTCGGGTTCGAGATGCTGCGGCCATCGTCGAAGGTGATCGAGCGCGAGGCGATGTCGCGGATATGCGCGTCATAGCCGGAGACGCTCGCTTCGTTGTCGACCGTATAGGAATTCGGCCGCCCGCCTTGCGTCAGCCGGACCTCGCCGAACTGGTCGAGGTTGAACTGCTCGGTAATGGTCAGCGTCTCGGTGAAGCGGACGAGCATACCCTCATAGGCTTCGAGATCGGCGACATAGGTGCCGTTCGAAGCGGTCTGTACGCCGACGCTCGGCAGGTCGATCACGGCCGCCATGGTGTTGACGTCGGCGACGGCGCCGGCCTGGACCACGCTCACGCTGGACGCATTGAGCTCGGTGTTGCCGAAGCTCTCGGCCACGGTGCCGGTGACGCGGACCCGGTCTCCGACCTGAACGTCGACGCCCAGGCTGGCATAGGAGACGAAGATGCCTTCCGAGGTCCGGCTGTTGCCGTCGGAATCGGTGATCTCCTCCTGGAGCCAGAAGCCGCCGAGATTGCGGCCGCCATCGGCATCGCCGTTCTGGAAATCGCCGACCACGATGGCCTCGACCGTCACCGTCTGACCGGTCATGCCGCTGGTCAGACCCGTGCCCTGGATCGCGCTGATCAGGGTGATCGCGGCGCCGTCGTCATTGGTGATCGTCGCGCTCGTCTGCTGAGAGGAGGCGCCGAGCGTCGCGGTGATGGTAAAGCTCTCATCGGCCTCGGCGATCGCATCCTCGACGGTGGCGACAGTGAAGCTCGCCGAGCTCTGGCCGGCCAGAACGGTCACCGTCGCCGGGACGGTCGCGAGGTCGGCGGTCGCGCCCGAGGCGGCAAGCGTGACGATGGTGTCGGTGGCGACGGGTCCGCTGAGCGTCACGGTGAACTGGAAGGCCTCGCCTTCGGGCTTGGCGGCAGCATCGACCGCGAGGGATGCAATGGAGATCGTCGGCGTGCCATTTGCCGGCGCGCTCGACACGACGATATCGTCGATGCCGACCCACTCGTCATTGCCGGTCGCATTAGTGGTCATAATGCGGACCTCGACCTGCGCCTGCCCGTTGACCGCCGCCGGCAGGACGAGGGAGACCGGGGTCACCTGCGTCGCGCTGCCACCAGTGGTGACGTCGGCGAAATAGCCGCCGGGGACATTGGTCCAGCCGCCGGTGCCGCCGAGGCGATACTGGACGTTGAGCTGCTGGGTCGCATTGTCGGTCGAGGCGTCGAGATCGCGGGCGTTGAAGGCGACCGTCACGTTCTGGCGACCGGTGGCATCGAGATAGAGTACGAGGCTGGGGGCGTCAGCGGTGCCCGAGCCGTTCAGGGCGATGGTCGGATTGGCGATGCCGTCGAATTCGGCGACTCCGCCAGGTGCATTGGCAGCGCTGGGATTGCTCTGGTTGGCGATCACATTGACCGCGCCGAGCGCCGCGCCGGTCAGCGTCCTCGGATCGGCCGCGGTGGCGCTGCCGATGTCGCCGAGATAGCCGACGATACTCGGCACTCCGTTCCAGCCGTCATTGGCGGTGATCAGACCGGTATTGGACCAGTTCTGCGTCAGGCTGCCGCTCGAGAGCGCGAAATAGGAGTTGGACATCGAGAAAATCTCCTAGAGGGACGCGGTTGGCGGTTGGTTTGGCCGCGGCGGAAACGAGCTGGGCGAAGTCAGAAGTCGAAGGCGCTGCTGATCGGGGGCTTGCGGCAGCGCCGACGGAGGCGGGGTCAAGCTGCTGGGAGGGCTCTACGGGAAGCTCTCCCAGCAGCGATGATGCTCAGGCGAAGCGGAAATCGTCGGCCCGCAGAGAGCCGAGCTGGACATCGGTCAGGGTCAGGGAGGTGTCGGCGTCGATCGTGAACACCACGTCCGACCCGACCTGTGCCGCACGCGCCATGGCTGCGTCGAAATCGGCGAAGACGGCGCTGGCGAACTCGAGCGCGTCCTCGCCGAGGGCGAAGTCGGCGATCGTGTCGCGGCCGAAGCCGGACGCGAAGACGAAGGCATCCTCGCCGGAACCACCGGTCAGGGCATCGTCGCCCGCGCCGCCGTCGAGGCGATCGTCGCCGGAGCCGCCGCTCAGCATGTCATTGCCGAGGCCGCCGAGCAGAACATCGTCACCGGAGCCGCCGGCGACGTCGTCGTTCCCTTCGCCGCCAGTGACAAGGTCGTCGCCGGAGCCCCCCTTCAACGCATCGTTGCCGAGGCCGCCGACCAGCGTGTCGTCACCCGCGCCGCCATTGAGCGTGTCGTTGCCGGCGCCGCCGTCGAAATCATCGTCGCCATTGCCGCCGGTGACGACATTGTCGCCGTCGCCGAAGGACAGGTTCTCGATGCTGACGAAGGTCTGCACGCCGATCCCGGCGCCGGCGACACGGCCGGAGGCCATGTCGACATAAAGCGCACCGGTCGCCGCCGACAGGTCGAGAGTGTCGTAGCCGTCACCGCCGTCGATGAGATCATTGCCGGGACCGGCCTTGATCACGTCATCACCGGCACCGCCATCGATCGTATCGTCGCCCGCGCCGCCGCCGATCGTGTCGTTGCCGGCACCGCCTGCGATGGTGTCGTTGCCGGCCTCGCCATAGAGGGCATCGTCGCCATCGCCGCCGTCGAGCGCATCATTGCCGCTGCCGGCATAGATGACGTCCTTGCCGATGCCGCCGCGAACGGTGTCATCGCCGTCGCCGAGATAGATCTGGTCGTCGCCTTCCTCGCCGTCGATCTCGAAATCGGCAGAGGAGGTCGCGGTAACGAGGTCGTTACCCTCGCCGAGCAGGATCTCGCCGATGACCGAGGCGCCGACATAGAGGTTCACGTGGTCGTCGCCCGCGCCCATGTCGACAGCGGAGCCGCCGGTCGCCTGGATCAGCCCGGAATTGCCGAGCTTGTCATTGCCCCCGCCCATCGCGACACCGCCGACGATGCGACCGCCGCTGGTGTTGATGACCTCGTCGGCATAGTTGCCGACGAGGTTGATCGCCTCGTTGCCGCGCAGGTCGAAGCGGGCGGCGTCGACCGGAGCAACGTTCTCGGGACCGTTGCCCGCCCCCTCGATCAGGCCGTCATTGACGATCAGCGTGATGCCGAGCGCATTCTGGTTGCTGGAGTTGTCGACCTGGATCGCCCGGCCATAGCCGTAGATCTTGCCGGTGTTGTTGTTGACAATGGTGCCGCCGCCGATGGCGATACCCTCGGAGACGTTAGGCTCGCCGTCATGGTAGCCGTTGGCGCCGAGCCCCTCGACCGTGCCGTAATTGTTGAGGAACAGCAGGCCGTCGACGTCGATGGCGTCGCCGTCGCTGTCGGCGAGCGTCGCCGACTTGCCCTGCATCACGCCGCGATTGGTGATGTTGACGCGATCGGCCTCCGAGCCGTCATTGTCGATGTTAACCGCCGAGCCGTTGCGGCCGATCATGGTGCCGTCGTTGACCACGGTGACGGCATGGTCGCCGGTCACGGCATGGCGAGAGCCCTCGAGCAGGCCGCCGGCATTGTTGTTGACCTTGCCGCCGGTGTCGCTCTGGAAGTCGATCAGATCGCCGCCGCCGACGAAGCCGTCGCCGGTCGTGATCGTGCCCGAGTTGTTCACGGTGCCGTTCTGGCCCGGGCGGATCACGTCGGTATCGGTGCCCTGCTGGCGGATGATGCCGCCGGCGCGGTTGTTGATGGTCGCGCTGGCGCCGTTGCCGTCGAAGCTGCGGAAGTCGAGCACGCGCCCGTCAGCTTCGATCATGCCGGCATTGTTGACGGTGATGCTGGCCGTGGCCGCGCCCGCCTGGCTCGGATTGAGCGCACCACGCAGAGTTCCGCCGGCAAGGTTGTCGATCGTCAACGAACCGGTCGCTCCTGCCGTGGTCTGAAGGAGGCGGCTGCCCGCGGTGACTTCGATGAGCCCGGCGTTGCTCAGCACGGCATCGCCGCCGCCGGCCCAGGTCACCGCATTGCTCGCGACCGTGAGCTTGCCGCCGGCGTCGATGCCGATGCGGTCATCGTTGTCGATGACGAGGCCGGAGGTGACAGTCGCGCCGTTGCGGATGGCGATCTCGTCATAGGCGCCGCTGCCGGCGACCGACCAACTGCCGCTCACAACCTCGAGCCGCTCGACGCCGGTCGGCGCCGCGAGCGAGCCCGTGCCGGGTCCCAGCAGCTTGACAGTGTCGCTATCCGCGCCGCCATCGATCGTCGCGGCCGCGCCAGCTCCGGCCTTGACCTCGATCACGTCGTCGCCCGCGCCGCCCTTCGCGGTATCGCCCGCGCCGATGACGATGCGATCATCGCCGGCGCCGCCGTCGAGAATATTGGCCAGATCGTTGCCGATCAGGACGTCTTCGCCCGCGCCACCGGTGACGTTCTCGATGCCGGTCAGAGTATCGAGGCCGACGCTGTCACCATTCGCCGTGCCGGTCGACAGATCGACGGAAACATCGTCCGTCTCGGCCGAGTAGTCAGCGGTATCGACGCCGTCGCCGCCATCGAAACGGTCATTGCCCTCGCCACCGGCCAGGGTGTCGTTGCCAGCGCCGCCGAGCAGGAAGTCGTCACCCGCGCCACCGCGCAGCCGATCATTGCCGTCACCGCCCTGAAGGGCGTCATCGCCGTCACCGCCGTCGAGATCATCGTCGCCGGCTCCACCGCGGACGAGATCGTCGCCCGCGCCGGCGAGCACGATGTCATTACCGGCGCCGGCGTCGACGACCAGGTCATCCTCGATGTCGGTCGCCGTGAGCTTGTCGTCACCGGCTCCGAGCAGGATCTCACCGTAGATCTGCGAGCCGTCGAGCAGCGTGACCTCGTCGTTGCCGTCGCCCATGTCGATGGCGGCACCTTCGAGCCCGATGATGGTGCCGGAGTTGACGAGGGTATCGTCGCCACCAAGCATCGCGACGCCGCCGAACAGCACCTCATCATTGACCAGGCTGTCATCCCCATCGCCGTAGGCCGACGTCGCGGCCGGCTGCGGCTCGTCGTCATTGCCAGGCTGCGCGGCGGGCCCGCCGGGAACGGGGCTCGCCGAAGCATCCTGCGGAGCAGGAGTGCTTGACGGGGCGAAGGAGCGACCGGTCTGGCCGCCAGCCGAAGGACCAGCATCCGCAAGGCCGGTCGAACGAGCGACCGACGCTGAACTCGCCGCGACCGGCTGAACAGTGATCGCCGGACCAAGACCGTGGGGCTTGACGGAATCGAACTGGCTCGGATCCGTCGAGCTGCCTTGGGCGATCTGGGCCGCTTTGGTGCTGCCGGTGGTTTCGACATCCTCGCCGGGTTCGACGCTGACGGCACCGCTGCGATCGACGGCGACAGTCGCGCCCGCCGGAATATCGCGATCGGCCGTCCAGTTCCAGCTGGCGGCATCCCCGCCCGACAGGCCGTCCAGAGGAATGGTGATCACGTCGCCTGCGAGGACAGGCTGGAGGATCTTGAAGACAACGCCGTTTCCGGCGTCGGGGCTATAGCCGACGAAGCTGACCGAACCGACGGGACGCGCCATGATGCAATTCCTTTAGCCAATGCAACGGATGCCCCGTCCGCCGCCAGCCGGGGACAGCTCGCGGAGGGCGAGCCGAGGGCGCGTTAATGACTTGGTAAGGATGACGGTTGTTTAACGGTTCGTTAACCGAATTAAGTATGCCGTGACTGATCGACCCGAAATTGGGCACGGACGCGCGCGCCGCGATATGCAATCGCGCCGATTTCGAGACTGATTTGACAAGATAACTGACCAGAAGGTCGCTTAGTGCTGACCTTCATTTGGCGATGACTTGCCTGACGGTGAGTATCGCAAAAAGATAGTATCGATAGCTCGATCAATACTTTCAGCTCCCGCGCGCGAGCGCCGGGAGGCGAGATGGCCTCAGCCATGGGATGACGGCGAAATCCCGTTCCCGCTCGCAAGCTAGGTCGATGCACAAACGAATACGAATCCATTCCATCAATGGGGGGTATGGGAATTTTCAATGTCCCGCCGCGTCACCGATTTCACCGAGCTGTCATCTGGTTCTCATATTGCCGCCCGGCAACGCGTGGGTGAGCTCGGTGGGGGCGAGCGCACCGACATTTGGCATGGAGCCGCGCGGGCAGCCGCTGCGAGCGGCGTCTTCAGTTCTGTTTGCGTCGGGGAATTCGGCCCTTGCTTCCAAAGCGACCCAGAAATGCCGCAACCGAGGCCCTGGCCTCGTGCCGGTCCGCATTCCTCGCGGTGGCGCTGTTCTCAGCCCTCGTCAACATCCTTATGCTGACGGGCTCACTCTATATGCTGCAGGTCTATGATCGCGTTTTGCCGTCACGCAGCCTGCCGACGCTGGTCGCGCTGTCGCTGATCGTCGCCGCGCTCTACATCCTGCTCGGCCTGTTCGACTGGCTGCGCCAGCACATCCTCAGCCGCATCGGTGTCGAGCTCGATCGCAGGCTCGGCGGGCCGGTGCTCGGCGCCATTCTCGACGGACAAGTGCGCGGCGCCCAGACCGGCACCCAGCCGTCGCGCGACCTCGACAGCATCCGCAGCTTCCTGTCCGGCCTCGGCCCGACCACCTTGTTCGATCTGCCGTGGATTCCGCTCTATGGCGCCCTCTGCTTCATCCTGCACCCCTATCTCGGCTGGACGCTGGTCGGCGGGGCGGTCATCCTGATCATTCTGGCCCTGCTTACGGAATTCATGTCGCGCCGGCCCAGCGCCGACGTCGCCCGCTCGGCGGGCGAACGCGCCGCGCTGATCGAAGCTGCGCGCCGGAATGCCGAGGCGGTGACCGCGCTCGGCATGGGCGCCCGCATCGGCCGGCTGTTCGAGCGCACCAATGATCGCCATGTCGCCGCCAATCTCAAGGCTTCGGACATCACCAGCGCGCTCGGCGGCGTCTCGAAGGTGGTCCGGTTCATGCTGCAATCGGCCATGCTCGGTGTCGGTGCCTGGCTGGTGATGCAGGATCAGGCCTCCTCGGGCGTGATGATCGCCGCTTCCGTGCTCAGCAGCCGTGCCCTCGCCCCGGTCGAGCTGGCGATCGGGAGCTGGCGCCCGTTCATCGGCGCTCGCCAGGCTTGGCGCCGGCTCCATGGCGCTCTCGGCGAGGAGACTGCCCAACCCGCGATCGCGCCGGAACGTCCAACCCAGCGCCTCGCGCTCGACCACGTCTTCGTCGCCCCGCCGGGCAGTCCGACGCCGACTGTAAAGGAAGTCGGTTTCACGCTGCAGGCCGGCCAGGGCCTGGCTGTGATCGGCCCCTCGGCGTCGGGCAAGTCGAGCCTGGCGCGGGCTCTGGTCGGCGTCTGGCCGGTGCTGCGCGGCAGTCTGCGCCTCGACGGCGCCACCCTCGATCAGTGGCCGCAAGAGGAGCGCGGCGCGATCATCGGCTATATGCCGCAGGACGTGCAGCTCTTCGCCGGCACGATTGCCGAGAACATCGCGCGTTTCGATCCGGCGATGACCGAGGAGTCGGTGCGCGGCGCCGCCAAGGCCGCCGGTGCCTATGATCTGATCCTCGGCTTGCCGAAGGGCTTCGAGACGCCGATCGGCGAAGCCGGCGGCATCCTGTCGGGCGGCCAGCGCCAGCGCATCGCCCTGGCGCGCGCGCTTTACGGCGATCCGTTCCTGGTTGTGCTCGACGAGCCCAACGCCAGCCTCGACGCCGATGGCGATGCGGCGCTGACGAGCGCGATCGCCGGGGTGCGCGCCCGCGGCGGCATCGTGATCGTCATCGCGCATCGCCCCTCGGCACTGGCCGGCATCGATCTCGTCCTTATCCTGGCCGATGGCCAGGTCCAGGCCTTCGGGCCGAAAGACGAGGTGCTGCGCAAGAGCCTTGCGGCCCGGCCGGGATCGGCTGCGTCTGCACCTTCCTCCAAGCTCGTGGTGGCGGCCGATGCGCGCGGTTAATGAGAACAGGGCCGGCGCACGGCCCGCATCGGCGAAGGATTCAGCCGAGGGTCGCGCGCCCGATCCGCGACGCGACATCCGGCGTGCGACGCTGTTCGGCGTTGCGACCATAGCGGTGCTGTTCGGCACGGTCGGCCTGTGGGCGGCGACCGCTCCGCTCTCGGGTGCCGTTATCGCCTCCGGCAAGGTCGTCGTGGAGAGCCATGTCCGGCGGATCCAGCACCCGTCCGGAGGCGTGGTCGCCGAGATCCGGGTCAAGGACGGCGACCGCGTCAAGGCCGGCGACGTGCTGGTGCGCCTCGACGAGACCAACGCCAAGGCAAGCCTGGCGCTGATCGAGATCGAGCTCACGCGGTTTCGGGCGCGCAAGAGCCGGCTCGAGGCGGAGCGCGACGGTTCGCCAGAACTCGTGCTTCCGCCGGAGTTGCGGGGGCGAGACGATCCGGCCGTGACCCAAGCGATCGCAGGCGAAGAGCGGCTGTTCCGCACCCGACGCGCCGCAGCCGAGGTTCAGCGCTCGCAGCTGCGCGAGCGGATCGCGCAGTCGCACGAGGAGATCAAGGGGCTGGAGGCACAGCTTGAGGCGCGGGCCGCGCAGGCAATCCTGATCAAGCAGGAGCTCGACGGCGTGAAGAAGCTCTACGAGCAGAGCCTCGTTTCGCTCTCGCGCCTGACCTCGCTGCAGCGCGAGGCCTCTCGCCTCGTCGGCGAGCAGGGTAGCCTGACCTCCGACAAGGCGCGGGTGAAGGGCCGGATCGCCGAGGTCGAACTGCAGATCCTCCAGATCGGCGAGGATCTGCGCCGCGAAGTCACGACCGAGCTACGCGATGTCGACGGCAAGATTGCAGACCTGTCCGAGCGCCGTGTCGCGGCGCGTGACCAGCTCGACCGGATCGAGATGCGGGCGCCGCAGGACGGCATCGTCCATCAGCAAACCGTGCATACGATCGGCGGCGTCATCGGCCCGGCGGAACAGATCATGCTCATCGTCCCGGAGACGGACGGGTTGGTGGTCGAGGCGCGCGTCGAGCCGGCGATGATCGACAGGCTGCGCATCGGGCAGGCCGCGATGCTGCGTTTCCCGGCCTTCGACAGCGCAACGACCCCGGATCTCAATGGCAAACTGATCCATGTCTCGGCCGATTCGAGCACGGACCAGCAATCGGGTGCGTCGTTCTACACCGCCCGAGTCGCGCTCGATCGCTCCGAGGTCGATCGCCTCGGTGGCAAAACCCTGCTTCCGGGTATGCCGGTGGAAGCCTTCATCCAGACCGGCTCGCGCACCGCGCTCGCCTACATCGTCAAGCCGATCGAGGATCAGCTGGCGCGCAGCTTCCGCCATCATTGAGGGCTGTACCGGGAGACATCCCTCGCGGCGCAGCTGAATTCTCAGGCCGCCTCGGGGTCGCAGTGGCCCGCCGCCGCAGGTTTCTGAAATGCGTCGGCGGCGCAGTTGAAGAAATCGGCGATCATCGGCATGCGGCGGCGCTCGTCGAGGCAGATCACGTATTCGTTGATCGCGATGCCGGCATCGTGCAGCGGCAAAAAGTGCAGGCGCGAATCGAAGCCGAATTCGAGGTCGGCGATCGCGCCGAGGCCAAAGCCAGCGGCGACGGTCTCGCGCACCCCCTCCCGGGTCGAGACCTCGATGACGTCGCCGAGCGTGACGCCATGAGCCGCAAGGTTCTGCTCAAACACCTCGCGCGTGCGCGAGCCGCGCTCGCGCAACACGAAAGGCAGCCCTTGCAGCTCCGTGACCGAGACCGATTTCCGCCGAACCCAGGAATGGCTCTTTGGCAGGAATACGCCGACCTTCATCGTGGTCAGAGGCTGGACATGGAAGCGGCTGTCCTCGGGCATCTGGGCGGTGATGCCGACATCCGCGCGATACTGGGTGATCTGCTCGATCACACTGCCTGAATTATGCATCTGGATCGAGAAGACGAGCTTCGGCCGGCGCCGGCGCAGCGCTCCCAGGATCGGCAATGAATGCACGGGTCCGTCCGAGGCCAATCTCAGGCGCCCGCCATCGGCCTTGCGGCTCTTGAGCATCCGTCCGGCTTCGGTGAGGGCCGAAAACAGGCGCGAGGTCACCTCGAAAAGTGCTTCCCCATCGGAGGTCAGAGTCACGCCGCGCGGCCCGCGCTCGAACAGGACGACGCCGGAGAGCGCCTCGAGTTGCCGCACCTGCCCCGACAGCGTCGACTGGCTGACCGCCATCTCGCGAGCGGCCTGCGAATAGCCGCCTGCCGTTGCGACGAAGTGGAATGCGCGAAGCTGCGTGACCGATGCCATGGGCTTTCAACTCGCCGGGCGGGATCCGGACTCCAGGCTCGCGACGGCGATAGCAGCAAGCAATAGCCACGCGCTCAATGGTCTTATCCGCGGCTTGCTTCAAGTTTGTGACACGTCTGACTGCCACGATCAAAAGGCGAGTCAGGTCAAATTTCAAAAAGACGGAATATGATTTGCCAGCAAAATTTAGGCTAAATTACCGATGCAGGGTATCGCAACTTTCGATATCGCAGCCTCTGCTGATTTCAACGATCCGTCATAAGGCGCTCCTACCTCTCGAAACGGATTATAAACCACGCTCAGCTGCTTGGCGGCAGACCGTGCCGATCGACCGTTTACGCAAAAGGAACCCGATCCATGGCGACGATCAGCAACTCCATCCTCGACTATATCGCGACCCGCGGTTCCGAGAATCGCGTCATCGACCTCAGCCAGGTGTTCTCCGGGACCGGCTTGACCTATGCGGTGCAGAGCAGCAACCCGGGCATCGCCGATGTCAAAGTCGAAAACGGTAAGCTCGTCATCGATTACTCCGATACGCTCGGGTACACCGACCTCAAGATCACCGCGACCGACGGAAACGGCCAGAGCGTGACCGACAATGTCCGCGTTCGCGTCGCCGGTGAGAATGCCTACACGATCGCCGTACTGCCAGACACTCAGGACTATACCAACGCAGCCCGCGCTCACATCTTCAACGAGATGACGAGTTGGCTGGTCGACAACAAGGAGAGCCTCAATCTCCAGTTCGTCATCCATGTCGGCGATATCACCACCAACAACAGCGATGCTAATCACTGGGTCTATGCCGAGCCGGCCTTGCGCGTGCTCGACGGCAAGATCCCGTATTCGCTCCTGCCGGGGAATCACGACCAGAACACCGGCAACGCCGCAAACCACTCGACCGACCCGCTCGACACCCGCTTCTCCCCGGAGAAGCAGGCGGCGACGAACCCCGGCACCTTCGGCGGCGTCTACGACCAGGAGCCGAACCGCAGCGCCAACAACTACCATACCTTCACCGCGCCGGACGGCACGAAATGGCTGGTGCTGAGCCTTGAATTCGGACCGCGCGACGACGTGCTGCGCTGGGCCGGCGAGGTCATCGAGGGGCATCTCGACCATCGCGTCATCCTGGCTAACCACTCCTATATGAACTGGGCCGGCCGCCACGACGCGACCGGTGCGCCGCTCTACGACGAGGGCGCAGGCTACGATTACGGCATGGGCAGCAGCGTGCAGGGCGCCAATGACGGCGAGACGATGTATCGCGAGCTCGTCCAGAAGTATCCGAACGTCACCTTCACCTTCTCCGGCCACATCTTCGGCGACGGCGCCGAGACACTCGTCAGCTACGACCAGTTCGGCAATCCCGTCCACCAGATGATGGTGAACTACCAGAACGGCGTCGCCTCCGAGATCACCAGCGATGCCGGCCAGGGCTCGGGCAGCAATGGCGGCAATGGCGCGATCCGGCTTCTGACGATCGATCCGGACAGCGGCGCGGTCTACACCTCGACCTATTTCGCGGCGCTCGATGACTACATGGACAGCGTCCGCGGCGACGGCGAACTCGACCGCGACGGCTTGACCGGCGGCTATCGCGGCCATGAGGAGACGCTGAGCGGCCTCGACCTCGGCACGCCGGACGTCCCCGCCATCGCCAAGGCCGGCAACGACCAGTTCGTCACCGCCGCGGCCGGGCAGGAGAAGGCCGCCGTCACGCTTGACGGCGACTGGACGCTCAACCCGAACAACGACCAGAACCTGAGCTATGTCTGGACCGATCGTGACGGTCATGTCGTCGCCACCGGCGCGACCCCGACCCTCGCTCTCGACGCCGGCCAGCATCAGTTCACGCTGACCGTGACCGACAGCTCCGGCAAGGTCTCGACCGACGAGGTCCGCATTGTCGTCACCAACGAGAATACGCTGCTCGCCGATGGCTTCAATGACGGCAACGCCAACGGCTGGGGCCTCGCTTCGACCGGCCCGCAATATGCGACCCGCTCCACCGACCAGCACGGCATCGCCGATCTGCCGACCGGCACCGGCAACGAGACCGTCACCTATATTCCCAAGCTCGGCCAGACCGATGGCGGGGTGCTGGTGAAGCTCGACAATGTCGCGGCCGGCACCGTCGCCAAGTCGTATTCGCTGGTCTACGACCTCCTGGTCACCCCCGGCGTCGCCAGCTACTTCTCCTTCCTTCAGACCGACCTGACCAACAAGAGCGACCAGGATCTGGCGCTCCGGAACGTCAATGGCTCGCGCGGCGGCATTGGCATCAACAGCGACTATGAGGGGACAATCAATTACGGCGCCTGGCACCGCGTCGCCTTCACCATCACCGACCGCGGCGACAATGTCCTGATCACCAAGTACATCGACGGCGTGAAGGTTGGCGACACCGTCCAGTCCGGCGGCAATTATGGCCGCTACCAGATCGACATGAGCAAGGGCTTCCTGCTTTTCGCCGACGAGAGCGGCGAGACCTGGCCGGGCTACGCCTCGAGTTTCCTGTTCACCGACAAGGTGCTGAGCGACGCCGAAATCGCGGCGCTCGGCGGCGTCAAGCCGGGCGGCATCATGGAGAGCAAGCCGAGCACGAACTCGGTCCAGATCGACTTCGGCAACCCGTCCTGGCCGAACGAGTTCGGCAGCGGCGCCGCCCTGCCCGTCACCCTGGACGCCTCGGGCACCGGAACCTATCTGGTCAAGGGTAGCGCCAACTCGCGGGGCACCGTGGCCGAGGGCCAGGATGCTGTCGAAGGCCGCCTCTTCGAACAGTCCGATGCAGCCAACAAGCTGCTGGTCTGGAAGGAGGCCGCGGCCAAGAACTGGACCAACTACGAATTCGAGGCGACCCTCAAGGCGACCGACAACGACGGCACCGGGCTGGTGTTCTATTACAAGGACGCCAGCAACCACTATAAGGTGGTGCTGGACGCCGAGACCAACAGCCGCTCGCTGGTCAAGGTCCAGAACGGCGCCGAGAGCGTGCTGGCGCGCGAGACCGGCGGCACGCCCTGGAGCAGGGACTTCCAGCTCAAGGTCGTGGTGGTCGACGGCACGATCAGCGCCTTCCTCGACGGTCACAGCCTGTTCGGCGAGGTGGTCGACGCCGCGCCGCTCTCCGGCGGCTCCGTCGGCTTCTACTCGAACAACCAGCGCAGCTCGCAATTCGACAATGTGACCGTGAACAAGGTCGCGCTGACCGCCCATGCCGGCGACGATCTGCGCCCGATCGACGCCGATGGCGACGGAAGGGTCGCGGTCGAACTCGATGCCGGCGCCAGCTACGGCCTGGCCGACATCGTCAGCTACATCTGGACCGACAAGGACGGCACCGTCGTCGCGCAGGGCAAGCATGCCAGCGTGACGCTCGATGCGGTCGAGCAGGTCCTGACCCTGACCGTCACCGACGCGAGCGGCAAGACTGCGACCGACAAGGTCACGATCGATGCGATCTCGCAGGCGCGCGTACTGCTGTCGGAGGGCTTCGGCGGCAGCGACTTCTCCCGCTGGACGATCGTGGACGAAGGCGAATCCGGCGGTATCGGCGCCGACGGCAAGTCCTCGCAATGGCAATTGCAGGACGGCGCGCTCGCCCAGCTTTCCGACCTGAAGAGCCGCCAGCTCACCTGGAACGGCGCCTCCAATTCCGACCCGTGGAAGACCGGCTGGAGCCCGCTAGGCGACGGCGTCAACGTGCTGCGCAAGGGCACCTATGCGCTGTACGGCGATGCCGCGGCCAAGGAATGGAAGGATTACGCCGTCGAGGCCACGATCACATCGCCTGACAACGGCGCGCTCGGCCTGCTGTTCTACTACCAGGACGCGAACAACTACTACAAGCTCGAGCTCGATGCGAACGGCGACTACGATCGCAGCCCGGGCAATGGCGCCGGCAGCCTGTTCCAGCTGATCCAGGTCAAGGACGGCGTCGAGAAATATCTCACCCAGTTCCCGGCGAAGTATACGCCGGGCGAAGCGCTCCAGCTTCGCGTCGAGGTCAAGGACGGCAAGATCCAGGCCTATGTCGATGACATGGCGCTGTTCGCCTACGCCATTGAGGACCGGGCGCAGAGCAAGGGCACGGTCGGCCTGTTCTCTTGGGACAGCGCCGGGGTCTCCTTCGATGACGTGCTGGTCTACGACCTTTCGAGCGACAGCGTGCTGCCGCCGGGCGGTCCGATCCTTGGCACGGATGGCGATGACGAACTCGCCGGCACGGCCGGTGACAACGTCATCCTCGCCGGTTCTGGCGACGACGTTGTGTCTGCGGGCGGCGGCGATGACGTGGTCGATGGCGGCGAGGGCGACGACGAGCTCGCCGGCGAGGATGGC
>NZ_JBHSLW010000061.1:0-1217 GCF_042657265.1 Allobosea eneae | reverse complement strand
CGATCAGTCGGCTTGAGATCGTTGAACGGGGCGGTCGGCGGCGCTTTAGCGATGAAGCGAAGCTGCGGATCGTTGAGGAGAGCTATTCGGGTCGGCGACTGGGCTCGGCAACGGCGCGCAAGTACGCGATCACGCGCTCTCAGTTGAACGATTGGCGCGATGCCGCACGTGCCGGGCGGCTTGGTCCCGCTTCGAGCGCTGGCTTCATTCCGGCTGTGATCGTGCCGGAGGTGACGGCGACGACGAGCCCGCCGCCGGTGGATGGCAGCCGGATCGAGATCGTGACGTCGAACGGGCGGCGTATCGTCGTCGACGGACGCGTTGATGTCGATGCGCTGCTTCGGATTGTCCGCGGCCTGGAGACGCTACGATGATCCCGGTTCCGCCTGGGGTGCGGGTCTGGCTGGCGACGGGCTACACCGACATGCGCCGGGGCTTTCCGGGCCTGTCGCTGCAGGTTCAGGAAGTGCTTCGCCGTGATCCGCTGAGCGGGCATCTGTTCTGTTTCCGAGGGCGCCGCGGCGATCTTTTGAAGGTGATCTGGCATGACGGCCAAGGGGCCTGCCTGTTCACAAAACGGCTGGAGCGGGGGCGGTTTTTGTGGCCGAGCCCGGCGGATGGGGCAGTGACGATCTCGACGGCGCAGCTTGGCTATCTTTTGTCGGGAATCGACTGGCGCGCACCCCGGGAAACCTGGCGTCCGATGCGGGTCGGCTAGCATTTAGCTTTTGAAATCGCAGGAAAAATCTGATTCACTGGCTTCGTGATGATGAAGCCGGACGATCTTCCTTGCGATCTCGCGAGTGCCCTTGCGGCGCTACGGTCCGAACGCGAGGCGCGGTTGCAGGCCGAAGCCGTGGCCGCCAGCGCGCAGGCAAAACTCTCGGACACCGAGGCGTTGATCGCGCATCTGCAGCTGATGATCGAGAAGCTGAAGCGCGAGAAATACGGCCAGCGTTCCGAACGCACGGCGCGGCTGATCGAGCAGATGGAACTTCAGCTCGACGAACTCGTGACCGCGGCGAGCGAGGACGAGCTTGCCGCCGCCGCCGCGGCGACGAAGAGCGGGACGGTGCGCGCCTTCACGCGCAAGCGGCCGGTGCGCAAGCCCTGGCCGGAGGACATCGAGCGCGAGCGGATCATCATCGATCCACCCTCTGCCTGCGCGTGCTGCGGGGGATCGCGGCTGTCGAAGCTGGGCGAGGACGTGACGCAGA
>NZ_JBHSLW010000060.1:0-30486 GCF_042657265.1 Allobosea eneae | reverse complement strand
GCCACCATCGCCTCCGCGACGGCCTTCCTCTACGCAGCCGCCGCCATGGTTCTTATCCGCCGCATCGCGCGAGCGTCATGAGTTCCGGGACGGACTCTAATAGAACCGTTCCACATGGTTGATGACCCAATCGTGAGGAGCAGTTCCATGTTGAGCAGCCCGCTTCTGCCCACGATCTCGCATGGTCTTGAGAACATGCCGCAAGGTGAGGCTTTTGCCCTGCTGGTGCGTCTGGTCTCCGCGATGATCGCGGGCGTCGTGTTGTCTTCAATGGGATGCCACCTCGCCCACCCGGTACGGCGATGCGCCTATGAACTAACAAAAGTTGGCTTGGCCGAACGGGTGTCCACTCATTCGGTGGAAGAATTGGTTCAAATAGTAGAAGAGATCGGTGCGCAAATCTGGCGATTAGCGGAATTTCAATGCGATGCTCGCCTGAAGAGTGATCTAATTAGCCTAGTTGCTCCTGTATGCCAGCCAGCAACAAAGATAATTTAGTCGTCAACTGCGCGTTATTGTCTACTGATTCTCCAATCAGCTATGCGGTACCCCCACTTAGACGCAGAGTCCGTTCTCGGGTCCAAGGTCAAGGTCAGGCAGCGACCCATTGCGGACACGCGCAATCGATGAGCCGAACCGTCGGTGGATAGACCAAATAGTGGCGTTTGCCGGTGCCCTCGGACCGCATATCGCCTTCGCGACAGTCGCACTCGGGCGTATTGTGAACCGGGCAGCTCTTCGGTGTGAAGGGCACCCGATCTTCCAGTCAGGGAGGATGCCATGGGACGCAAATTCATCGACTGCCGTGAGTTTCCCAGCGAGATGAACTGCTCGATCGCGATCGGCGCCGATAGCGAGGGCGAATTGCTGGAAGCGGCCGTCCAGCATGCCGTCAAGGTTCACGGGCATCAGGATACCCCCGAATTGCGGGATATGCTCAAGAGCGTCATCAAGGACGGCATGCCCCCGGAGAAAGCGCCGAGCCGGGCCGCCTGAGCGGAAGCTTCTGCCGCCTACCGCCTCTCGCCCGCCAGCCGCCAGACCGAGCTCTTCTTGATCTCGGCATCCTCCAGCGCGCGCGTCACCGGCACCTGATAGGTCGCGACCTCGGCGAGCCTGTCCTTGGGTAGGTAGCTGCGACTGGGATCCCCGATCAGCACGGTCGCGCCGCGCTGAAAGCCAAGCGGTTACCTACCCTGTCAGCTTGCGCTCATGGCAGGTATCAGCCGCCGCTGATCAAGGAACATTCCCTGTGAGCAGCCCGATACCCCAGAATAGCGTTAGATAAAAGCGGGGGTTGAACACCACTAAAAGAACTATCGAAACAACTATTAGAAAAATAATAATTCCCACTCTTTCTCGCCAATCCATGCAAGAACTCCATCGTAATTGCTGAGATCGATAAGTACCGTTAGCATATATGGTCACGTTCGACAAAAGATGCTAAACCATCTCCGGAAATCAGTTTCGACCAACCTCCCACCGATGCCAGAAAATCTTCTGCCAACGATATTCGCCCTCCAAAGATGCTTGCTATCTCAACATCCAAACCGAGCTTTTCTTGATCTCGGCATCCTCCAGCGCCCGCGTCACCGGCACCTGATAGGTCGCGACTTCGACGAGCCTGTCCTTGGGCAGATAGCTGCGGCCGGGGTCGCCGATCAGCACGGTCGCGCCGCGCCGGGACAGGCCTGAGAGCCAGTCGATCACCTGCGCCGCCAATTCGCGCTCATAGCAGATGTCGCCGGCGAGGATGACGTCCCAGCCCTGGTCGAGGCCGAGGAGATCGTCGAGCCGTGCCTCGATCGAGACGCCGTTCGCCACTGCATTGAGACCGATCGCCGCTCCGGCGAAGGCGTCGATATCGGCCGCGATCACCTCTGCCGCCCCCGCCTTGGCCGCCGCGATGGCGACGAGGCCGGAGCCGCTGGCGAAATCGAGCACGCGCTTGGCCCGCACGACCTCCGGATGATCGAGAATGTAGCGCGCCAGCGCCTGCCCGCCGGCCCAGGCGAAGGCCCAGAACGGCGGCGGCAGGCCGATCGTCGCCAGCTCGTCCTCGGTCTTCTGCCAGAGCTCGGTCGCCTCCTGCGCGACATGCAGCGAGATCTCAGGCGCATGCGGCACCGGCAGCAGCCGAGTATGGGCGCGGATGAAGGCGAGCCGGTCCAACGTGGCGTCGCTTTCGCTCACGCGACCAGATCCGCCTGGCGCTGCCCGAGCAGAGAGCGATAGAGCGCCTTGACCCCATCCATCACGTCGCGCTCGGTATAGCCGGCGAGCAGGCGCTCGCGCGCGCTGACCCCCATGCGCTCGACCTGGCCGGGCGAGGCGGCAAGCGTCACCAGCGCCTGCGCCAGCGCGGCGATGTCGTTCGCCGGCACGACGAAGCCGTCCTGGCCGGTGCGCACGAAGGAGCGGCAGCCCGGCACGTCGGTAGTCAGCAGCGCCCGCCCGCAGGCGGCGCCCTCCAGCAAGGTGCGTGGCAGACCCTCGCCACCGCGCGAGGGCAGGCAGCAGACGTGGTGCTTGCGCCAGACGCCCTCGATGTCGCGCGTCGGCCCGGCCCAATTGATCCCCGGCCGCGCCGACCATTCGCGCAGGGTCGCCTCCGGCACCGCCTTCGGGTTGGAGCGGTCGGGCGCGCCATGCAGGGTCAGCTCGACCCGTGCGCCCTGCTTGCGCGCCAGGGTCACCGCTTCGACCGCGAGATCGACGCCCTTCGACCAGAGCATGCGGGCGACGAGCGCGACCTTGAGCGGCGGCTGCGGCGGCATCGGCTCCGGCATCAGGATCAGCGGATCGACCCCGGCGCCGCCGACGATCGCGACCTTCGCCCCATCGGCCGGATCGAGCCCGAGCGTGACGGGATCGTCGGGATTCTCGAACAGGAAGCGCACCAGCGGCCCGTCGATCGCCTCGCGCAGCCAGAGTTTTGCGCCCAGCCGCGCCGCATCGGCGAGCCCGCCTTCGCGTGCGCCGAGGAAGCCGAGTCCCGTTAAGGCATAGACCCGCCGTTCGACCCCGGCGAGCCGCCCGGCGAGGCCGGCGAGCACGATCGGCTTCAGCGCGATGCAGTGCAGGATGTCGGGCTTCTCTCGCTCGATCAGGCGCTTCAGGGCAATGATCTGCTTGACCAGCGCCACCGGCGAAAGCGAGCGCCGCTCCGCCTCCAGCGCGATCAGCCTTGCGCCGGTCGCCTCGATCGCCTTGCGATGATTGCGCTCCCGCGCAATCACGGCGACATCGAGCCCCATCTCCGCCGCGGCGCGTGCCATCGGCAGGAAATGCGAGGCGAAGAACCAGTCCTCGGTGGCGACGAACAACAGCTTCTGGCGGGCCATGGCGCGCATCAGGCAAAACCACGCGGGAAGGTCAAGCGCTTAACCGCTCTTCCCCTGCAGCTCTCATCCTGAGACGCCGCTGACGCGGCCTCCCCAGGATGAGGGCTGGAGACTGTCCGCCGCCAGGCAGGGCCGCCATGCCCTGCGGTTGCTGGACGCAAAGCGCCGCGCTTGCGACAAGGGCCGCGAGAGGTTCCCTCCAGCGAGAAGAAACATGGACAATCGCAACGACCTCTGGCGTCACGTCGACGCCAGCAAAGAGCGCTTCATCGAACTCAGCGACCGGGTCTGGGCCATTCCCGAGGTCTGCTACACCGAGAAGCGCTCGGTCGCCGAGCATGTCGCCGAACTCAAGCATCAGGGCTTCCGGATCACTGAGAACGTCGCCGACATCCCGACCGCGGTGATCGGCGAAGCCGGCGAAGGCGGCCCGGTCATCGCCTTCCTCGGCGAATACGACGCGCTGCCCGGTCTCAGCCAGGAAGCCGGCGTCGCCGAGCATCGCGAGATCGAGCCCGGCGGCGACGGCCATGGCTGCGGCCACAACCTCCTCGGCTCGGCCGCCCTGCTGGCGGCGACCGCGATGAAGAACTGGCTCGCCGAGAACAAGCTGCCCGGCCGCGTCCGCTATTACGGCTGCCCAGCCGAGGAAGGCGGCGCCGCCAAGGCTTTCATGGTCCGCGCCGGCGCCTTCAAGGACGCCGATGTCGCCATCTCCTGGCATCCGAACAGCTTCTGGGAGGTGACGCCGCCGCTCTCGCTCGCCAACACCCGCGCCGATTTCATCTTCACCGGCCGCACCTCGCATGCCGCCGCTTCGCCTGAGCTCGGCCGCAGCGCGCTCGATGCCGTCGAGCTGATGAATGTCGGCGTCAACTACATGCGCGAGCACATGCCGAGCGATGCGCGGGTGCATTACGCCCTGCTCGACACCGGCGGCATCGCCCCCAATGTCGTCCAGGCCCATGCCCGCGTGCGCTACTCGATCCGCGCCCGTGACCTGCCGGGGATGCTGGAGCTGGTCGGCCGCGTCAAGAAGATCGCCGAGGGCGCCGCGCTGATGACAGAGACGAGCGTCGAGGTGAAGATCGTCAGCGCCGTCTCGAACGTCGTCGGCAACGGCCCGCTGGAGCGGGCACTGCAGGGCATCATGGAGGATTTCGGCCCGCCGCATTTCGACGACGCCGACAAGGAGTTCGCCAGGCAGATCCGCGCGACCCTCTCGCAGAAGGACATCGACGCCGTCTGGCGCGCGATCGGCATGCCGAAGACCGATGCCGAGCTCGCCGATTTCACCGTGCCGCTCGATGCGCCGCGCAACCCGGCGATCGGGTCGACCGATGTCGGCGATGTCAGCTGGGTCGTTCCGACCGTGCAGGCGCATGCGCCGACCGTCGCGATCGGCACGCCCTTCCACACCTGGCAGGTGGTGGCGCAGGGCAAGATGCCGGCGGCGCACAAGGCGATGGTCCAGGTCGCCAAGGCAATGGCCGCCACCGGCGCCGCCGTGCTGACCGATGCCCAGCTGATGGCGGCGGCCAAGGCCGATTTCCAGAAGCGCGTCGCCGCCGCTGGCGGCTATATCTCGCCGGTTCCTCCGGAGGTGAAGCCGCCGCTGACCATGTCGACCGGCGGCTGATCCCCGGCACATGAAAAAGCCCGCCGGGCGAACCGGCGGGCGAGTCTGTCGGGCCGGGGAGGACGGCCCAGGGAGACGCTCAGTAATAGGTGCGGCAGACGCGGCGGGTGCCGACATATTCGCCGTAGTAGTTGACGCGGTCGACGAGGTGGCAGCGACGAACCGGGCCGGGGCCGTAGGCATAGGCCGGGGCATAGCCGCCATCGTAGTAGCCATAGGCCGGGCCGCTGGCCGCGCCGGCGGCGAGAGCCCCGAGGGCGAGCGCACCGACGATGCCGGCGCCGATCGCAGCGCCGCGATAGCGCGGACGGGCCTCGGCATCAGAGGTGGCGAAAACGGAAGCGCCGATCGCGAGGGCGGCAAGGGCGGCGGCGAAGCTCTTCTTGGTACGGGTCATGTTCGTTCTCCGATCTGGTAGCCGGGTGGCGAACTGTTCGCCATGCTCCCGGCTTGTCGGTCGCAGGACCGGAATCGCGCGGGTCGCATAAAAAATTCCCGAAACGCCCTCAGGTTCCGATTGACGCCCGCTCGCGGCAGCTTGCCGAGGCGCGCCGGATGTCGTCGGATCGGTCGTCCTCCCACGGAGATTCACGCCATGACGCTCGCCCGGCTCGCTCTCGCCATCGGCTTCGCAACCGTGCTGGCCGCACCCCTGCGGGCCGAGCAATGGGTCAGCAGCTACACGACGCATGAGTACGCCAAATGCCGTAAGGACAAGGGCAATGGCGACCCGGTCTCGGTGCATCGCTGCCCCGGCAAGGCCGGCATCACAGTGATCTGGACCGCCGGCGACGATTCATCAGCGGTCGAGTTTGGCACCAGGGCGCTGCAGGAGACGATCTCCGACAAGGCCGCCTTCTTCGAGGCGGGCAAGACGATCGAATGGCGCGGTCCGAAGGGCGGGAAGCCCCAGGCGGCGATTCTGCGCTACGCTACCGGGCAGAATGTCGGCAAGCTCGACGGCAGCCGGCTCGTCGTCTACCGGCTCGCGCCGGATGGCCCTTCCTGCATCATCGGCAGTGTCGACGCCCGCAAGCCGGGCGCCAATGCCGCCGCCCGCCGCCTCGCCGACGAGAAGGCGGCAGGGTTCCGCTGTGGCCAGGACGCTCGCTCCGAAGACTGAAGCCTGAGCCTCAGCCGTAGAGATATTTCGGCAGCCAGAGCGCGATGCCCGGGAAGACGTAGACCAGGACCATCGCCACCAGCACGATCCAGAGGAAGGGCATCACGCCGGAGAAGATCTGGTTGATGGTGACGTGCGGCGGCGCGATGCCCTTGAGGTAAAACGGCGCCATCGCCACCGGCGGCGACAGGAACGAGGTCTGGATGTTCAGGGCGATCAGGATGCCGAAGAACAGCGGATCGATCTTGAAGAACTCCAGCAGCGGCAGGAAGATCGGCACGAAGATCACGATGATCTCGGTCCATTCCAGCGGCCAGCCGAGCACGAAGATGATCAGCTGCGCCACGATCAGGAACATGGTCGGCGACAGATTGAGCGCCGTGACCAGGTTCTTGATCGGCTCGTGACCGCCGAGGATGGCGAAGATCGACGAGAAGATGAAGGACCCGACGAAGAGCCAGCAGACCATGGCCGAGGTCCGCGCCGTCAGGATCACCGATTCCTTGACCTTGGTGAAGGAGAGCGAGCGGTAGGCGGCCGCGAGAATGAGGCTGCCGAGCGAGCCGATCGCGGCTGCCTCGGTCGGCGTCGCCAGGCCGAAGAAGATCGCGCCCAGCACCGACATGATTAGGATGGTGAGCGGGAAGAAGCTGGTCGCGAGCGCCCAGGCGACCGCCATCCACGGGACGTCTGTCTGCTCCTTCGGCAGCTTCGGCGCCAGGCTCGGATCGCGCCAGCAGCGGATCAGCACATAGAGCATGTAGAGCGAGGCAAGCAGCAGGCCGGGAAAGAGCGCGGCGGCATAGAGCTTCGGCACCGAGACGCCGGCGGTCGCGCCGTAGAGGATCAGCATCACGGAGGGCGGGATCAGGATGCCGAGGCAGCCGCCCGCGCAGACCACCCCGGCCGAGAGCTTGACGTCGTAGCCGGCCCGCAGCATCGCCGGAAAGGCGAGCAGGCCCATCAGCGTCACCACCGCGCCGACGATGCCGGTCGCGGTCGCGAAGATGGCGCAGGTCGCCAATGTGGCAATGGCGAGAGAGCCTGGGACATTGCCGAGCGCGAGCTGGATCGAGTGGAACAGCCGGTCGAGGATGTTCGCCCGCTCGATGATGTAGCCCATGAAGATGAAGAGCGGGATCGAGACCAGGACGTCATTGGCCATCACCGAATAGGTGCGCTGGACCACGAGGTTGAACACGGTGTCGCCCATCGCCCAGTAGCCGAAGCCGACGCCCAGAGCCATCAGCGTGAAGGCGATCGGGAAGCCGAGCATGATGAAGAAGATGAACAGGACGAGCATCACCACGCCCAGTTCCGGATTGCCCAAGCCGAACATCAGACCGTCTTCCCTGCGTCGGACCCGCCTTGCGCGGCCTGTTCGAGAATGAGCTTCTCGGTTTCCTCGACATCGTGCAGCCGGGGCGGCCACTCGCCGGTGCGCAGGCAGATGACGCAGCGCGCCACCTCGGCCAGACCCTGCAGCGTCATCAGCACGCCGGCGATCGGGATCAGCGACTTGAAATGGTAGAGCGGCGGCCCGTTCGGCGAGTTCGAGGAGTGCTCCTTGATCATCCAGGAGAAAGCCGCGAATTTGTAGCCGGCCCAGGCGAGCGCGATGATGCCGGGAAAGAAGAACAGGATGTAGAGCGCCAGATCGAGCCTGGCCTGCGTCTTCGGACTCCAGGAGCGATAGAGGAAGTCGCCGCGCACATGGGCGTTGCGGGCGAGCGCATAGGGCCCGGCCAGCATGAACAGCGTGCCGTAGAGGATGTAGCTGACGTCGAAGGCCCATTCGGTCGGCGCCCGTAGCGCATAGCGCGAAAAGACCTCGTAGCTGATCGCCAGCGTCAGGATCAGGATCGTCCAGCCGGCAAGCTTGCCGATGGCGGTGTTGAACTTGTCGATCGCGAGGATCAGTTTCATCCGCTTCCGTCGCCTGCTGTTCGGATTGGCAAAGAACGCCCGCCACCACGGAGGATGGCGGGCGCGGCTTTTGTCGAGGCAGCAGCGTTCAGGTCTTGAAGAAGTGGTCGAAGGCGAGGTCGCGCGAGGGCTCGTTGAGCCGCTCGTAGGAAACGGTGCGCTTGACCCAGGCCTTCTGGCTGTCGACCACTTTCTTGAAGAAGGCGTTCTCGGCGCCGAGCTTCTCGAGCACCTTGTCCCAGGCAGCGAGCTGCGCCTTCAGGATCGCTTCCGGCGTCGCGACGACGTTGACGCCCTTCGCTCGCAGCCCCTCCAGGTCCTTGGAATAGCGGTCGAGCGCCTTCCAGTTCATGTCGGACGAGGCCGACTCGCCGGCATATTTCACGATCGCCTTGAGTTCGGGCGAGAGCGCGTCGAACTTGGTCTTGTTGAAGAGCAGCTCGAAGCTCTCGGCCGCCTGATGATAGCTCTGCAGCATGTAGACCTTGGCGACGTCCTGGAAGCCGAGGATCGAATCCGAGGACGGATTGTTGAACTCGGCGCCGTCGATGACGCCGCGCTCCAGCGCCGGTACGATCTCGCCGCCAGCGAGGATGGTGACGGCGGCGCCCATCTCGCGCATCAGGTCGGCGGCGAGGCCGACGGTACGGTATTTCAGGCCCTTGAAGTCGTCCGCCGTCTTTAGCTCCTTCTTGAACCAGCCGAGCGGCTGGCATGGCATCGGCCCCGAGAAGAAGCCGACAAGGTTGAGCTTGAGCTGGTTTTGGACAAGGTCGTTGTAGAGGTCGTAGCCGCCGCCATGGTTCATCCAGCCGAGGAAGTTGGTGGCGTCCCAACCTAGCGCAGGCGGCGTGCCGAACAGCGAGAACGCCTTGTTCTTGCCGTACCAATAGGCGGAGACGCCATGGCCGCCGTCGAGGATGCCGGCCGCGACCGCATCCTGCATCTGGAAGGCCGGCACCACGGCTCCGGCGGCGAGCACGTCCATCTTCAGGCGGCCGCCGGACATGTCGTTGACCCGCTTGGCGAAATCGCCGGCGAATTCGTGGAAGATGTCCTTGGTCGGCCAGGTCGACTGGAACTTCCAGGTCACGGTCTGTGCCCGGCTCACCTGCGGCATGGCGATCGCGCCGGCGCCCGCGAGGCCGGCTACTTTCAGAAAGTTACGTCGATTGGCGGGCGTCTTCGTCGCTTCGGACGTCATGGTTTCTCCCCAGAGAATTGGCGCCGTTGGAGCCGGCGAGCATTGTTTGCGGCTCTGCTGGCCGGTCGGACTGAGAGTTTCGGCAGTGCGGGGAGATGGCAAGCCGAACGGACTATAACTTTAGTTGTAAGCGAAACGAACACCGTTCCCATACGGAACGAGTGCTATTCCCACGTGGAAAGAACGGGTGTCGCGAGCGCCCATCCGTCAAAGAGAAACGGCGCCGCACAAGGTGCGGCGCCGCGATCGATCGACCGATTCCGATCGAGAATTCGTGTTCAGCGGCGCTTACCGGCGACGCGCATCTCCATGTACTGCACGGCCTCGAGCAGGACGCGGCGCGGCCGCTCGGCATCGCGCTTGGCCTGCTCGGCCTTGCGCTGCGCCTCGCGCTCGATCTCGGCCAGGCGTTCGGCCTCCTCGCGCGCAGCCTGCTCGATCGCGGCAAGGCGCTCTGCCTCAAGCCGTTCGGCCTCCTTCTTGGCATCGCGCTCGGCCCGCGCGGCGGCGATCGCCTCGCGCTCGGCCCGACGCTGCACCATTACCGGATCGTCCGGCCCGGGGCGCTTTTTGAAGCGCTCGAGCAGGGCCTTCTTCGCATTGGCGGAATTGGCCTGGCGATCGGTGAAATGGCGGTCGTTCGGGTTCTTCAAGGTTGGCCTTCAGGAGTTGCTCGGGCGAGATTGCCGCCCGCGCGCTGCAAATAGGACAGCTCGCGGAAGTTTTGTAGTGAAATCAGCGCGGGGTAGCTGCGCCGGCAGCGCGGGGCTTGAGCACCTTCGGCTTCGGCGCCGCGATCAGGCCTTCGCGCTGAGCCTGCTTGCGGGCGAGCTTGCGGGCGCGGCGCACGGCCTCGGCCTTCTCGCGAGCGCGCTGCTCGGACGGCTTCTCATACGAAGCGCGACGCTTCATCTCGCGGAACACGCCTTCGCGCTGCAATTTCTTCTTCAAAACGCGAATGGCCTGATCGACATTATTGTCGCGCACGAGAACCTGCATCCGTGTCTCCAGCTTTGCAGGATGGAAGGAAAAAGGGTCAGGCAACGCCCGACCCTTTGGGATTTGTGCGCCGCGGTAGCAGAATTCCGCGGCGGGCGCCACCCCTAATCGTATCGCGCACGGCGCATGACGAGCCTGCGCCGTCCCATGTTTCTTGGCACGCCTGATCCAATCGGCCCTGACCGATATCAGTCACGGATTCTGGGCGTTCGTCTCGCACGTCGCCCGCAAGACCGCGCGCCTCGCCGTGGCTGCTGTGCGCGCCGCCAGGCCGCCGAGCCCCAAAGCACCGTGCCCGGCACAGCGGCAATGCGCCTGTACTGCTTTACAATGCCGGCAATTTAGCCAAGGAACGGCAGCGGGTGGATCCCGCCCGCCAAAGCCCGGTCCCGCCCGTGAACTTGCCTGCCCTCGACCAGTTCCGCCGCATCGTCGTCAAGGTCGGCTCGTCCCTGCTCGTCGACCGGGGACAGGGGCGCCTGCGCCATGCCTGGCTCGCCGCTTTGGCCGAGGATCTCGCCGAATTGCATGCTCGCGGTGCCGATGTCCTCGTCGTTTCGTCGGGAGCTATCGCGCTCGGCCGCACCGTGCTGAAGCTGCCGGCCGGCCCGCTCCGGCTCGAGGAGAGCCAGGCTTCCGCCGCGATCGGGCAGATCGCGCTCGCCCGCAACTGGTCGGAAGCGCTCGGCCATCACGGGCTCAACGCCGGCCAGATCCTGCTGACGCTGGCCGACACCGAGGAACGCCGACGGTATCTCAACGCCCGCGCCACGCTGGGGCGCCTGCTCGATTTGCGCGCCGTTCCCGTCATCAATGAGAACGACACGGTCGCTACCTCCGAGATCCGCTATGGCGACAATGATCGGCTCGCCGCCCGCGTCGCCACCATGGCCGGCGCCGATCTGCTGGTGCTGTTCTCCGACATTGACGGGCTCTACACCGCCCCACCACAGTCGAGCCCGGACGCCAGGCATATTCCGGTCATCCCGGCGATCACGCCTACGATCGAGGCGATGGCGGGTGGCGCCGCCTCCGAGCTCTCGCGCGGCGGCATGCGCACCAAGATCGAAGCAGGCAAGATCGCGACCGCTGGCGGCGCCCATATGCTGATCGCCGACGGAAGGGCCAAGAACCCGCTGCGCGCGGTCGCGCAGGGCGCGCGCTGCTCCTGGTTCCTCAGCGCCTCGACGCCCGCGACCGCCCGCAAGACCTGGATCGCCGGCTCGCTCGAGCCGCGTGGCACTCTCCATGTCGACGACGGCGCCGCTCGCGCCCTGCGCGGCGGCGCCAGCCTGCTGCCGGTCGGCGTCACCCGAATCGAGGGCGCCTTCAGCCGCGGCGACGCCGTGATGATCCGCGCCGGCGACGGCAGCGAGCTCGGCCGCGGCCTCGTCGCCTATGACGCGGACGAAGCCGTGCGCGTGCTCGGCAAGGCCTCGCGCGAGATCGAGGCCGTGCTCGGCTATCCCGGCCGCGCCGAGATGATTCACCGGGACGACATGGCGCTGCGCCTCGGCTACGATCCCGATGCGTGAGGAAACTGCGGGCCTATAATGACCAGCGAAAGCGCAAGGCGCGCCCCGGCGCCCGACAATGAGAACGGCGACGTCCCCGCGCTGATGCGCGGGCTCGGCCGAGCCGCCCGCGCCGCCGCGCGCCGGGTCGGCACTGCGTCGACCGAACAGCGCAACCACGCGCTCATCGCAATGGCCGACGCCCTGCGCAAGCGTGCTCCGGCGATCCTTGCCGCCAACCAGCAGGACCTCGCCGATGCGCGCGCATCCGGCCTGATCGCTTCCTTCATCGATCGCCTGAGCCTCGACGAGGCTCGCTTGGAGGCGGTCGCCCAGGCTGTCGCCGATATCGCCGCCCTGCCCGACCCGGTCGGCAAGGTGCTGGCGAGCTGGACTCAGCCCAACGGACTGTTCTTCGAGCGTGTCGCCACCCCGCTCGGCGTCGTCGCGGTGATCTTCGAGAGCCGCCCCAACGTCACGGCGGACGCCGGTGCGCTCTGCCTGAAGAGCGGCAATGTCGCGATCCTGCGGGCGGGCTCGGACAGCTTCCGCAGCTCCAGCGAGATCGCCGCCGCAATGCAGGATGGGCTTAGCCTCGCTGGCCTGCCGCGCGAGGCGATCCAGCTGGTTCCGAGCCGCGACCGGGCCGCTGTCGGCGAGATTCTCAAGGGGCTCGATGGGACCATCGACGTCGTCGTGCCGCGCGGCGGCAAGAGCCTGGTGGCGCGTGTGCAGCAAGAGGCGCGCGTGCCGGTCTTCGCCCATCTCGACGGCAACAACCATGTCTACGTCCATGCGCAGGCCGATCTCGCCATGGCCCGCGCGATCCTCATCAACGCCAAGTTGCGCCGCACCGGCGTCTGCGGCGCCGCCGAGACGCTGCTGGTCGACGAAGCCTGCGCGGCGACGCATCTGAAACCGCTGGTCGCCGCCTTGCTCGACGAAGGCTGCGCGGTGCGCGGCGATGCGGCGACGCTCGCCGTCGACCCGCGGGTCACACCGGCGAGCGAGGAGGACTGGCGCACCGAATATCTCGACCGCATCATCGCGGTGAAAGTCGTCTCCGGTCTCGACGCCGCGATTAGCCACATCGAGACCTATGGCTCGCACCATACCGATGCGATCGTGACGGGAGACGAAGCCGCCGCCACCCGCTTCCTCGCCGAGGTCGATTCGGCGATTGTCCTGCACAACGCCTCGACCCAGTTCGCCGATGGCGGCGAGTTCGGCTTCGGCGCCGAGATCGGCATCGCCACCGGCCGCATGCATGCGCGCGGCCCGGTCGGCGTCGAGCAGCTCTGCTCCTTCAAATACCGGGTCCACGGCCAGGGTCAGGTCCGCCCGTGAGCGCCGAGGAGCTACGCCTGCCGCCGCACGCCCCGGGACTGCGCATCGGGCTGTTCGGCGGTACCTTCAACCCGGCCCATGACGGCCACCGCATGGCGAGTCTGACCGCTTTACGCCGGCTCCAGCTCGACCGGGTCTGGTGGCTGGTGACGCCCGGCAATCCGCTGAAGGACAACCACGCCCTGCCGCCGCTGGCGCAGCGCATCGCCCAGGCCCGCGCGCTCGCCGACCATGGCCACATCAATGTCACCGGCATCGAGGCGACCCTGCGCACGCGCTACACCGCCGACACGCTGCGCCAGCTCAAGCGCCGCTGCCCCGGCGTGCGCTTCGTCTGGATCATGGGCTCGGACAATCTCGCCAATTTCCACCGCTGGAACGAATGGCGCACCATCGCCCGGTTGATGCCGATCGCGGTGATCGACCGCCCGGGCTCGACCCATCGCTCGATCGCCTCGCCCGCCGCAAACTGGATGGCGCGCTGGCGTCTGTCGGAGAATCAGGGTGCCGCCTTGCCGGTGCGCACCCCGCCCGCCTGGATCTTCCTGCATGGCCGCCGCTCCGACCTGTCCTCGACCTATCTGCGCGAGCTTGCCGAAACCAATTGAATTTGCCCCCTTTGGCGCTTAAATTGGACGCGTCGCGCCAGGAGCGCGTCGTCACGTGAGGACACGGCTCTGAACCGTCAATCCATCGGCGAAGCCGGCGCCGCGCCGCTTCCCCCGGCTGCCATGACCGAGAACCCCGCCGCGAACAGCATCGCGCTCGCCCTCCAGGTCCTGGACGATATGAAGGCCGAGGACGCCACCGTGATCGACCTCGTCGGCAAGACCTCGCTGGCCGACGCCATGATCATCGCTTCCGGCCGGGTCAACCGTCACGTCGCCTCGATCGCCGAGAGCCTCGTCGAGGCCTTCAAGAAGGCCGGCCACGAGACGCCGAAGGTCGAAGGATTTCCTGCCTGCGACTGGGTGCTGATCGACACGGGTGACCTGATCATCCACATCTTCCGGCCGGAAGTGCGCCAGTTCTACAATCTTGAGAAGATGTGGGGCGCTGACCGGCCGCGCGAGCGCCTCGTCGGCTAAAATCAAGATCCCGTGCGCCTGTCGGTCATCGCGGTCGGCCGCCTCAAGGACGGGCCGGAGCGGGATCTCTGTGCCCGCTATCAGGAGCGCGCCCAAGGCCTTGCCCGCGGGCTCGGCCTGAGCGGCCCTGAGGTCATCGAGCTCGCGGAGGGTCGAGGCCGCCGCACCGAGGAGCGTCGGCGCGAGGAAGCGAAGCTGATCGGCGAGCGCTTGCCGCCCTCTGGACTCATCATCGCTTTGGACGAGCGCGGCAAGAGCCTCGACAGCGATGCTTTTGCCAATCGTCTCGCCGCCGCGCGTGATGCCGGAACGCCTGCGGCGACTCTACTGATTGGCGGCGCCGACGGGCTCGATGCCGAACTGCGCGAGCGCGCGGCGCTGGTTCTCTGCTTCGGGGCGCTGACCATTCCGCACCAGATCGTCCGGGCGCTCGTGCTCGAACAGCTCTATCGGGCGATGACGATCATGGCCGGACATCCCTATCATCGCGCATGACCCGCCGCTCCCGGCTGATTCGAATCACACGCACGCTCCGGCTCTGGCCGGCGCTGCTTTGCGCCTGCCTGTCAGCCGGCATTGCCGCGGCCCAGACGGCCCCCTCCCCCGAATCCGAGCAGGCCGCCCGCGACACCGAGCAGAAGCGTGAGGAAAAACGCGCCCGCGAGGCCGAGCTGAAGGCGATCGAGGAACGGCTCGCCGGCAATGCCGATGCGCGCGTCAAGCTCGAAGCCGAGATCGCCGGCATCCGCGCTGACCGGACCAAGCTCAACCAGGCCCTGCTCGACACCACCGCGCGAACCCAGGCCGCCGAGGGCCGCATCGCCGGGCTCGAACAGCGTCTCTCTTTGCTGCAGACCAGCGAGACCGCGATCCGACGCTCGCTGGAGAGCCGGCGCGGCCTGATCGGCGAGGTCCTGGCGGCGCTGCAGCGCATCGGCCGACGGCCGCCTCCGGCGGTGCTGGTCCGGCCGGAGGATATCTTGGAGGCGGTACGCGCCTCGATGCTGCTCGGCGCGGTCGTGCCCGATCTGCGCCAGGAGATCACCATCCTCGGCACCGACCTCGCCGAGCTGGTGCGCCTGCGCGATGCGATCGCCGAGGAGCGCAAGGCCATTGCCGGCGAGATGGAGAGTCTGGCCGGCGAGCGCCAGCGCCTCGCCTCGCTGATCGAAGCCCGGCGCGCCCGCGAGGCGAGCGCCTCCCAGGACATCGAATCTCAACGCGCCGCCGGCGGCGAGCTTGCCGCGCAAGCCAAGACGCTGCGCGATCTCGTCGACCGCATCGAGAGGGACATTTCCGCCGCCACCCGTGCCGCTGACGCCGCCCGGCGCGCGCTCGAAGCGGAAACGCAGGAGCAGCGCCAGCGAATGGCCCAGCTCGCCTTCCGCGATCCGGCCCGGCTTGCGCCCAAGGCGGCTTTCCAGGAACTGCGCGGCATGCTGCCACTGCCGGTCGCCGGTTCACAATTGCGTGGATTCGGCGCAACCGACGAAGTTGGCGCTGCAACCCGCGGAATTTCACTGTCGACGCGTCCAAATGCCGTGGTTTCGTCACCTTCCGATGGCTGGGTGGTCTATGCTGGGCCGTTCCGCTCCTTTGGCCAACTCTTGATCCTCAATGCCGGCAATGGTTACTATATTCTCCTGGCGGGCATGCAGCGCATCGACGTGTCGCTGAACCAGTTTGTGCTGGCTGGAGAGCCGGTTGCGGTGATGGGCGAGACCGCGGAAGCGGCCGCGACGAATGTAGGAATGGGGACCGGAGAGCCGGTCCTCTATGTCGAATTCAGGAAAGACGGCGTCTCGATCGATCCGACGCCGTGGTGGACGAAATCGCAAGGCGAAAAGGTTCGCGGATGATGCGCAAGGTTTCTCTCGTTCTGGTCGGCGCCATCGCCGGCGCGGGGCTCACCGGTGTGGTGACCCAGACCAAGCTGCTCTCCTCGACCAGCGCGGTCGCGGCCTCGGCCGAGGTCTATCGCAGCCTCAATCTCTTCGGCGACATCTTCGAGAAGATCCGCACCGACTATGTCGAGAAGCCGGACGAGCAGAAGCTGATCGAGGCCGCCATCAACGGCATGGTCTCCTCGCTCGATCCGCACTCGGCCTATCTCGATGCCAAGAGCTTCCGCGACATGGACATCGACATGCGCGGCCAGTTCGGCGGCCTCGGCATCGAGGTGACGATGGAGAACGAGGTTCTCAAGGTCGCCAAGCCGATCCGCGACACGCCCGCCTCCAAGGCCGGCATCCTGGCCGGCGACATCATCCGCAAGATCGACAATGACGAGGTCAAGGGCCTCAGCCTGAACCAGGCCGTCGAGAAGATGCGCGGCATCATCAACACGCAGGTCAAGCTCACCATCGAGCGCACCGGCAAGACCGAGCCGCTGGAGTTCACGCTGACCCGCTCCAACATCGTCGTCCCGGCGGTGGAGGAACGCGTCGAGAGCGATGTCGGCTATATCCGCATCGGCACCTTCAGCGAGCAGACCTATGAAGGCCTGCGCAAGGCGCTCGACAAGGTCAACAGCGAGATCGGCGTCGACAAGGTCAAGGGCTACATCATCGACCTGCGCAACAACCGCGGCGGCCGTCTCGACCAATCGGTCCTGGTTTCCGACGCCTTCCTCGAGCGCGGCAAGATCGTCTCCACCCGCGGCCGCAACGCCGAGGAGACACAGGTCTTCAACGCCAAGTCGGGCGATCTGACCAAGGGCAAGCCGGTCGTCGTGCTGATCAACGGCTCCTCGGCCTCCGCGGCCGAGATCGTCGCCGGCGCCCTGCAGGACCACAAGCGCGCCACCGTCATGGGCTCGCGTTCCTTCGGCAAGGGCTCGGTGCAGACCGTGATCCGCCTCGGCGACAATGGCGGCCTGCGCCTGACCACGGCGCGCTACTACACCCCATCCGGCAACTCGATCCAGGCCAAGGGCATCACGCCCGACATCGAGATCATCCAGGATGTGCCGGCCGAGCTGAAGGACAAGGTCGAGAACAAGGGTGAAGCCTCGCTCAAGGGCCATCTGCGCAATGGCGACGGCAAGGAAGAGCAGGCCGGCTCGCCCTCCTATGTCCCGATCGACCCGGCCAAGGACACCCAGCTCGCCGCGGCGCTCAATTTGCTGCGCGGCAAGAAGGACGTGGCCCTGCCCGCCAATCCGGCGCCTGCCACGCCGGCTCCGGCCCCCGCTCCGGAAGCCGGCAAGTCCAACTGAGCATCCGGCTTTTCCGTCCGGCAACTCGGCACTTGTGCAACGGCCGCAGGAGATTGTTTCCCCTGCGGCCGATTGACGATTGATTCCGGCCCGAATCATCCGACTCTAGCGCTGCGAACTGATTCGCAGATGTATGACGTCGGAGAGGACGGCGCCTCTTGGCCGGATTGCCGCTCAGCGAACTCGACCAGCCGCTCGGGCAGGCGAAGCGCGCTCGCGCGTCCAAGCCGTATGGACGCTGGCTGTCGCGTGGCCTGGCCAGCGTGCTGATCGTCATCTTTGCCGGACTCGCCCTCTATGCCGCCCTCAAGCGCGACCCCCATGGTGGCGAGCCGATCGCGACCGCGGTGATCCGCGAGCGGGCTCCAGCAACCGACATCGCCCAAGCTCCCCCTCAGCCCGCTAGGCCCGAGGAGAGGCGTGGCCCCGCCAGCGCCAGTCAGCTCGAAACCGACTCCGGGGTCACCGTCGTCAGGCCGGGCTCCGAAGCCCCCGGCGCCATCGTCATCACCGTGCCCGATGACGGCACGGTCAAGCTGGCGCCGGCCCCCGACAAGCGCCTGGTCGAGCGCACCCGCCACGGCATCCTGCCGAAGGTGGGCCCCGATGGCGCGACGCCTGCGCAGGTCTATGCCCGCCCGCTCGGGCCTGCGCCGGCCGCCAAGCCTGCCGGCCGGATCGCGATCCTCGTCGGCGGCCTCGGCATCAGCCAGAGCTCGACCAGCGAAGCGATCACGCGCCTGCCCGGCCCTGTCTCGCTCGCCTTCGCCCCTTATGGCGCCGAGCTGGAGAAGACCGTGCAGCGCGCCCGCAGCGAAGGCCACGAGGTCTTCCTGCAGGTGCCGATGGAGCCCTTCGACTATCCCGACAACGATCCCGGCCCGCACACTCTGCTCACCGGACCAAAGGGCAGTGACAATCTCGACCGGCTGCAATGGGTGCTCGGCCGTTTCACCGGCTATGTTGGCATCGTCAATTTCCTCGGTGGACGTCTCACCGCGGATGACACCGCCCTGACGCCGCTGCTGCGCGAAGTCGCCGGGCGCGGGCTGATGGTCGTCGACGACGGCTCCTCGCCGCGCAGCCTGCTCGCCTCGGTGGCGGCGCGGGCGCAGATCCCCGCGCTCAAGGCCGATCTCGCCCTTGATGCCGTCGCACGCGCCGAGGCGATCGACAGGGAGCTGCAGCGTCTCGAGACCCTTGCCCGCGACCAGGGCGCCGCCGTCGCCACCGCCAGCGCCTTGCCGGTCACGGTCGAGCGGATCGCCCGCTGGGCCCGCACGCTCGAGGGCAAGAACCTGGTCATCGTCCCGGTCAGCGCCGCCCGCGGCTTCCGCAATCCCTCGACCACCGGTTCGCTGCGATGACGAAACCTCCTCCCGGCTATCGCCCCTGCGTCGGCCTCGCCTTGTTCAATCCGGCCGGCCTCGTCTTCATCGGCCGCCGTGCCAATCGCAGCCAGCGCGAACACGTCGCGCCGGGCCACGAATGGCAGATGCCGCAGGGGGGCATCGATGCAGACGAGCAGCCGATCGAGGCCGCCTATCGCGAACTGCGCGAGGAGACCAATGTCTCTTCGGTCTCACTTCTCGCCGAGGCGCCGGACTGGCTGAGCTACGACCTGCCCCGCGAGATCGGCAAGGAAGCCTGGCGTGGCAAATACCGGGGCCAGTCGCAAAAATGGTTCGCCTTCCGCTTCGAGGGCGACGAGAGCGAGATCGACATTCTCAATCCCGGCGGCGGTCACAAGCCGGAGTTCGACGCTTGGCGCTGGGTGCCGCTGGCGGAGACGCCTGAGCTGATCATCCCGTTCAAGCGCGAGGTCTACCGGGAGGTGGTGCGCCTGTTTGCGGGAGTGGCACGATGAGCGACCGACGCCGGCGGCGGGACCGTCACGAAACCCTTACATGGCGCCCTGATTCTGTGCCGATGACTGATTCGGTGCAGAGGCTCTATGCTGCCGTTCTGGCGGCCAGGACGCGCGACCCGGCCCGATCGCGAACCGCCAAGCTGATCCGCGAAGGCGTGCCGAAGATGGCCAAGAAGCTCGGCGAGGAAGCGGTCGAGGTCGGGATCGAGGCCGTGCAGAACAATCGTCCGGCCGTGATTCGCGAGAGCGCCGACCTCCTCTACAATCTCGTCGTGCTGTGGAGCGAGCTCGGCATCACGCCCGGCGAAATCTGGCGCGAGATGGACCGGCGCGAGGAGCTCTATGGCATCGCCGAGAAACTGCCGAAACCGCGGCGTGGCGGCGAGCGGATCGCATTTTTGGACGGCGAGGCAGCTGAACGGGACAGAGGGTCCGAAGCCCAGCATCCGGCTCTGCTGAGGGGAAAGCACGGCTGAAGGCCAGGCGTCCCCGTGCCGCGCTCGAAGCAGAAAGCGCAGGAAGTCGGCAAACGGGGCTTGCCAAGAGCGGCGTGAGCCGTTAAGTCCGCATCCGTCAGCCGCTGGTGGCCATTTAAACCGCCTCGCTGTCACGCGCCCGTAGCTCAGCTGGATAGAGCATCAGACTACGAATCTGAGGGTCAGAGGTTCGAATCCTTTCGGGCGCGCCATCTTTTCAATAACTTAGGCTAAGTGCCGGGCTTACCGACCGGCCCGGTTTGCAAACGGTTTGCAAAATCCGTTGCCGGTGCGTTCTCAAACTTCTCGATCGCGGCCTCCGCTAGCGTCCTCGTCCGACTGAGATATTTCTCGAGGATCGTGGTCACCGTCTTGAGCGAATGGCCGGTTATCGCGGCGATCTCTGGAACCGTGCAACCGGCCTCCGCCAGCATGGTGACGGCGGTGCCGCGCAGGTCGTGGAAGTGCAGATCGGTGAGGCCGGCGGCATCGCCTGCCTCCTTCCACTGATCCGAGAAGTAGCGCTTCTTCCACGGCTTCCCCGTCGCCGACGTCAGGATGACGGTAGCGTTTCGCGGCATGCCGTCCAGCATGGCTCGCAGCGCTTTCGTGCAGGGAATCGTCACCACCACGCCGCCCTTCGACTGGCGGATGCGAAGGAACTTGCCGTCGTAGTTGGTCCAGGCGGCCCGGAGCAGATCGCTTAGGCGCTGGCCGCTGTGGAGCGCGAGGATGAGGGCCTGCTGCATCTCAAGCGACGCCACTGCCATGAAGGCGCGGATATGCTCCTCGAGCCAGAGGATGTCCGAACGGTCGGAGGAATAAAGGCGCTTGAAGCCGAGGATGTGATTGGCGGTGAGCTTGCCGCGGCTCACGGCCCAACTCAGCATGCCGGAGATCGTCGTGAGCCGATTGTCTCCCTCGCGCTTTCCCGAGGAACGGACGACTTCGTCACGCCAGCCGAGGAGGTCATCCTTCACGCGGGAATCGTCCAGGGCTGCGATCGGCATCGAGCCGAAGCGCGGCTCCGCCTTCGTCAGCATCCGCTTGTACTCGGCCTGGGTCGAGGCCGCGAGTTCGGCGAACTCAACCGAGCCCGTATAGGCACGGATCAGATCGTTGAAAGTCCCTTTGTGACGCTGGGCGGTAGTTTGTTCGGCCTTCGTATAAGAAGCCAGAAACTCGGCCGAGCCGGGCTTGCCTTCAAGCCTTTCGCCAGTTGCACGGTGATAGTGGTAGATTCGGACCGTCCCATCGGCGAGACGCTTCCGGACGCGATTAACGCCCTTCAACTTCACGCGCACGACGCTGCCGCCACTGATCGAGGGGGTTGCAAGGCTGGGCATTGGGGTCAGCCGAAGACGCGGAGATGATGATCTCGCCATCTTCCGTGATCTTGACCTGACCGATGGGAACGCCAGCTGCAAGCACGCCTGCTACGGCGCGCTTCACATCAGCCTGTTTAAATGGGGTTTTTCTAGCCATGGTCATGATGACCCTGGCTCTTCCGTGACCGTCGCACCGGTACTCCGGAGACGAAGATTAGCGGGATGACCCTATCGGCGCGTAGGGCGCCTTCGCCACGCATTGCGAACATCGAGCAGAATCCACGGAAGATCCCGCCTCTCGGCGAGATTATTTCCGTGCCTCACTCGAATTCGCCCGGGGTGGCACTTTCCCGGCACGGCTGGGTTCGCGGGTCTCAACGCTACTGCCCAGCGGGATCTGTTTACGTCGACCCCGAATTCGTTCCAACATCGCGGCGGCGGAGCCCGAAGCCCAGCAACCAAGACCTCCGGTGACGTACCCATGCGGCCCCCGGCGATCGCATGGCGTTGCCTTGGCGACATCAAGCGCGCGGCAACATGCGCTTTCCATCGGAAGCCGGAGGGGCGGGGTATCCCAGTGTGTGGAGGAATCCCGCTGGCCTTCGACCGCGACCCGAATCGATCTCGATGCATTTAGAACGTAGCACGAACGGCGGCTTTTCCGAAGCCGCCGTCTAGGTTGTCAGGCGCGGCGCCGGTAGCCTTGGTTAACCGCGACCCAGCCCCAGGCCGGACGATCGGCGGCAGCGTCGCGCACGACATAGTCATGAACGATGCGCTCGATGATGCAGAGGAGGCGCCCGCCATCGAGGCGCGGCTTGAAGATATAGAGTTCGTCCGCCCGGCTGACGCGCTCGCCCTCACCGGTGTTGTAGCCGGTGAAGCGCATGGCCTCGCGCGGGTCAAGATCGAGATCCGCGCAGTGCCTGCGGCCGGCAGGAGACGAGATCCAGCGGCCGAGAGCCGCCGGGCTCAGGCGCTCATGCAGTTCCTTCTCGAAGCCGATCAGGGAGAGCCCCTTCGGCAGGACCACGCGGATGACGCGCGGGCGGGCCTCGATAGGCGCGCCCCGCATCGGCTTGCGCGAGGGGTGGATGAGGACGAGGCGCCAGTTGTCGTAGCCCGGATCGCAGGCGAGACCCGCTTCGGCCTCGTACATGCCGGCATAGCGCTCAAGGTTGATGTCCTCGATCCGGGCGAGCGCGTTCTCAGACGCCGTCGCGGAGATCTTGAACAGCGGCAGCGCGAAGCGTCGCGCCAGGCCATGGAGGCCGGTCGGCTGGTCCGGCGCCTTCAGCGTGTCGCCGGAGCCGGCGACATAGACATAGGCGACATGGCCGGGCTGGTAGGCCTCGGAGAACTCGGGGTCGAGGAAGGTGGGTTCGGGGAGCGGAGCGAGATTCTTGCCCCCGATGGCGGGCCAGCGCGTCTCGACATAGTGCGTGACGGCGGCCGTGCTGCCCTCCTCCCGGATGCGGCGGAGCATCGCCGGGATGGTCTGGCCCTCGCTGTTCGTCATGGTCGTCATGATTTTCGATTCCTGTCGTCTCGGGCTTCCCGGGGGCATTCCCGTTCTCACCCTCGCTCTCGTCTCCTCTCTCCCCTCGTGGCCGGACGGATGAACCCGATCGGCGCCCTCGCGCCCTCTTTCCCGGCGAGCAGGACCTGCTCGGCCCCGCGGATGTCCGCGGCGACGAGGTGTCGCCGCCCAGCCTCGCAGGCGAAGCCCATCGCGATGTCCCAGAGACGTGACAGGGTGCGCGGGTTGTGTCCGGCAGTGGCCTGGAACAGCGCAATCTCGGGCTCGGCGAAGCTCTGCCCGACGCGCAGGTTCGCCTCGTGGAAGATGCTCTTCTGGATGGCGAGCATCTCGGCCTCCTTCAGTGCGACCTGGAAGACGATCAGCCGGTCGACGATGCTCTCCGGCAGCGGGTCGAGGCTGTTGGCCGTCGCGAACCAGAAGATGTGGTCGGCGCGGATCGGGAGATCGACGAACTCGTCGACGAAGCGGGCGGCATTCTCCCGCTCCAGGAGGCTGTGCAAGACATTCTCCGGCGTCTCGCGGGGATTGATCGGTGAAGCCTTCTCGATCTCGTCGATGACGATGAGCGGGCAGGCATGGCTGCCCTCGATCAGGAGTTTTGCCACCTTGCCGGGGCCTGACGCCCGCCAGACCGGGGCCAGCCCGGAGAAGGCCAAGCCCCGGTCCGTCATCAGGTTCATGGCGATGACCTCGCTCGGCACGCCGAGCGCCTCGGCGAGCTTGCGGGCGTAGAAGGTCTTGCCGATGCCGGGCGGGCCGACCACCACGGCGGGATCGAGCCGCAGCGGCGTGCCGGTCACGGATGCGAGCCGGGCCGTCCTGACGATCCAGGCCGTCACCTCCGAGAACTGCGGAGAGATCGCATCGAGACCGGCTATCCGCTCGATCATCGCCTCGTCGGGGATGACGAGCTTGCGCCAGGGGCCGCGCTCATCCGCCTGCATCCGGTTCCAGAGCTTGGTCTGGCGCGCCTGCGCGGCGTCCTCGTCGTTGCTGTTTTCAGCGGGATCACCGACGAACCCGTCTCCATGGCCAAGGCGGCGAGCCAGCCGGTCGGGATCGTATATTTCGATCGCAGGGCCGGCGGACTCGGGCTTATCCTGACCGGGCTCTTCCTGCGTCTCAGCCTCCCCGCCATCGGGACGTTGCTGGCGCAGATGGCCGAGCAGGACCCGGTTCTCATGGTCGCGCCAGCTCTGGACGAACTCGGCCTCGGCGTCGTCGGAGGCGGTTGGCGTCACGCTGTTCATGACCGGGCTCACAGCTCAACGCCGCCGAGAACCGTCACGAAGGGCGGTCCCTGCCGGGCGATACGACGCCCGACGCCGAGCGCGATCTCGACGAGCGCGCGCATGGAATCGGGATCGGATAAGCGCTCTGAGACGAGCCGTTCCACCGCCATCTTCACGACGAGGTCGTCGGATCTGCGTGCTGGCCAAAGCCCGATACGGCAGAGCCGTGCATAGGCGAGGATGAGGGCGCCACGCCGCGCCGCATACCAGAACGGCCCCGGCTCCTCGGCGTCCGACCAGGCTTCGATCGCGGCGAAGAGCTGCCGTGTACCATCAAGCAAGGCGCTCAGATAGGGAGGCGCTTTGAACCAGTTCTCCAGGGCATGAGCATCCTCGATGTGGTAGACGCCGGCACCCGTCTCGGTCTCATCCCGCTCCGGGAGGACGGCGCCGCGAAAGCGACGCGCCGCCATCTCCATGCCGACAGGGACGCGCCCGCCTAATGTGAGCCGCATGCCGCCCGGGCGATAGGTCGCTCGTAACGCCCGTTTCATGAGCGCTGGATCGTGGCGGCCGTCGCCACCGCCGTACTGCCGGGCCCGCTCCTGCGCGACCATAGCCTGAGCGAAGTCATCCTCGGGGGCGCTCGGCGGGACGAGCAGCATCGCGATCTCGCCGGCATGAGCGAGGATCGCAAGCGCATTGGCGGTATCGACCCGGTCCTCGAGCAATAAGGGATCGACCTCGGCTAGCGCGAGGAAGCGCTCGTATTGCTGCGCATGCAGCAGCGCCCGGCCACGCAGGTCGAGCAGCGACGGCAGCCGCTCCAGCAGCGCGGCATGGCGCTCCAGCGTGTCAGGCCTCTCCGGCAGGAGCATGTCGAGCGCAGCGAGCTCGTCGATGACGGGCATGCTGCCGGTCGTGAAGACGAGGTCACGCAGGGACGGTGCTGTGTTGTCGGTCATGATCTGGATTGTCCTTGGGGTCGGCCTGTCCGCCCCTTCACGGTCCGCCCCGTCATGACGAAAGGCGCGCCGCGCACGGCACGCCTTCCCAGCATTCATTCCGGATCGGTGGGAGGCCTTCAGCCGGCCGGTTCGATGTTGATGAACCGCGTCGACTGTCCGGCGACCATTTCACCCTGCTCGAGCGCGATCTCGAAGAGCGCTCCGAGCCGCTCCGGGTCGGCCGTTCGGGCCCGCACGAGATCTCGGGCCGCGAGCTTTGCCTCGACATCGCGCTGATCGCGGGCGGGCCAGAGCGCGACGCGCAGCAGGCGCGCGTAGCTGAGGATGATGGCGCCTTCGGTCGCATCCTCGACGACCCTCGCCGGCAGCCCGCTCGTGGCGAAGCCTTCGGTGTTGTGCAGCAGCTGGCAGGCAGCCTTGTACCAGCGCATAAGGTTCTGCCGCTTCGCGAAGAAGGCCTTCAGGCTGGCGGCGTGCTCGAGCGGATGAACGGCCGGCGTGCCACCAGGCGTGGCCGCGAGCGGCTTCGGCTGCAGGGCGCTCGCCCGGCGCGCCATTGTCTCGATCATGTCGCGGATGCCGGCGGCGTCGCTCGGCAGGTCCTGACCGCCGGGCTCGGACATCACGGCGCTGGTCGCGCGGCGCGCCAGCGAGAGTTCCTCGCCATCGCCATGGCGCTTCGTATGGCGAAGCAGATGGAAGCCGAAGTTTCTGCCGGCCCAGGCGTCGTCGATGCTACGAGGCGGCAGAAGCAGGAGCGCGAGGTTCGCGGCGTTGACGAGCACCGTCAGCGCATTGGCGACGTCGATCCAGTCTTCGACCAGCTCGGGCTCGCGGGCGAGACCCTTGATCAGCCGGCGAACCTGGTCGGCATTGGCCTGCGCGCAGCCCCTGATCGGAAGCAGATCCGGAAGCGCGTTGCGCCAGTTCGCGAGCATCTCGATCTCGCTCTCCGCTTGTCGGAACCGGGCCTCGAGCGCGAGAAGGTCGTCGGTGATCTGATGCTGCGTGGTGTCGAGGACGATGCTGCTGAGCAGGTCGCTGCGGTTGGTGGTGTTCATGTTGCTTGGCCTTAATTCCATGGGGGTGATCTGCTCCTGGCAGTCGCTGTTCCTCCGTCTTCCTCAATCAAAAAGGGCAGCGCCGTTGCAGGCGCTGCCCTCGCTGTCATTTCTCGTGCGGCTGGGCTGCTAAACCAGCTCGGACCAATCGAATTTGAGCCGATCACGAGCGTCCGCAGGCAGGGACTTGACCCATGCCGCGTCGGCCGTGACGTGGCGTACCGCCGCCTGCATGTGGACGGGATCGCCGATCTCGCCGCGCAGATTGATCAACGCGACGATCTCTTTCTTGATCGCCAGCGCGGCGCGGTCGTGAACCGGCCAGATCATGACCTGCGCCGCCGCCAGGTAGCCGGCGATGCGCGCGGCATCGGCTGCGACCATCAGCTCGCTCGCATTCTCCGGCCCGCGCTGGGCCAGCGCGATCAGCCGGTCGCAGGTCTCGAACATGTTGCGGGCGCGTTGCAGGAGATTGTCGAGATCGGGCGCGGCCTTCGCGAAGGCGACCCAGGCGGTGACCCGGGTATGAGCGTAGGCCGGCGGGCCTCCACGCAGTTCAAGCCCCTGCGCGAGGTCCCAGCGCTCGAGCGGCCAGATGGCAAGCCCGCGGCTGTCGCCCTGCGGCGCGCTCGGGGCGGGAGGCAGCATCAGCTCGGGAACGGCGAAGGCCGCCCGCTTCCAGCGGATGCGGCGCGCCAGCGTCGCGTCGATCGTCGAGACGTAGGTCTTGTCGCGGCGATGGTGCAGTGCGCCGGTCTGCTCGGCGAGCGCGAGCTTGGCCTCGCAGTGGTCGAGGTCGCCGGCCGGCCAGATCGCGGTGAGCGCAACCAGGCTCAGGCTCATGATCTTAAGCCCGGCGCAGGCGAAGTCGTAGTCGCGGTCGCCGAGCTTTTTCGAGAGGCTGAGCCGGAACTCCTCGTTTGACAGGCTCTTGGCGTTGCGCGCCGCCGCCTTCAGGTCGATTGGCTGGCGGCGGAAGGCCACCAGCTCCGCGATGCTCGGATCCTCGCCACTGATGATCTCGACCGCCATCGCGATCGGGTCGCGCAGCGTCCGGTCGCCGGGCTCATCCACCGGGCCACCGGTGCGTGGGCTAAGCGAGCGCCCGCCCTGGTCATTCTTGCTCATGTTGAACTCTTTTCTCGTGGGTCGCGACCATCCGGCCGCACTCTCCCTCCGGTCCTGAAATCGCTGATGGCGCCCCCACAGGGGCGCCATCGTCCTGTCCTGTCGCTCTGGCGATACCGCTACGCAATCGGGATCCACGACGGCTCGAGCTCGAGCGTGCCGCCGAACCGGAAGCGCTTGGCGATCCAGTTGGCTTCGCTGACGAGATGCCGGATCGCTGCCTGCTGATGCAGCGGATCGTGCCGGCAGGCGCGATCGTTGATCAGCGCGACGAGCCTGAGCTTGGCCTGCGCATCGGCCGAGTGGAGCATCGCCGGCCAGATTGCCGCCCGCGCCGCGGCGAGATAGCCGAGAATGCGCGCGCCCTCCACGGCCCGGCGCATCGGCGCGCTGTCGCGCTCGTTGCGATTGGCGATCACCGTGAGGCGATCGGCGATGGTGATCATGGTGCTGAAGCGGTCGACCAGCGCGGTCAGGTCGGGATACGCCTCGACGAAGGCGCCCCACCGGGCGATGCCGCGCGCATCCAGCGTCGCCAGGCCCCACGTCAGCGGCACCGCATCGACGAGATCGAACCGCGACAGCGGCCAGGTCGCGAGACCCCGGTCGGAGTGCGCCGGCACAGCCGGGCCCGGAGGCACCACGAGCGCACCGACGTCGAAGGCGGCGCGGTGCAGCCTGATGCGAATTGCATCCTCGACTGAGAGCATCGGCGCGACCTCGAAGTCAGTGTCGCCATAGTGCGGCTGCGTCTCCCGGGCGAGCGCCCGCTTGGCGTCGGCGTCTTCGACCGTGTCGGTCGGCCAGATCGCCACGATGGCGGCGCAGCTCAAGCCGACGATCTGCAGCCCGACCTGCGCCATACGATCTTCGTTGGTCTGTTCGAGGCCGTAAGGCAGTCGCTGCGCCTCGTCGTTGCAGCGCTTCGCCTCGCGCGCGACGATCTTGAGATCGGGTGCGTGATCGCGCACCGCGATCAGCTCGCCCAACGAGGGGTCGTTGCCGAGGCCTTCAGTAGCGTCGGCGAGCGGGTCGCGGATAGGCCCGAGCGGGTGATCACCGCCGCCCTCTTCACCGGTCGCCATCGGCGTGATGCTCCTGTCCTGGTTGTTGTTCGTCATGGTCGTCGATTCCTGTGGGTCACAGCCCCATTGGCTGCGCTTCACCTCCGCTTTCTCGGAAATCGACAAAGGCGCTCCTGTTCCGGAGCGCCTTCCTGATGTCGGCCATGGTGCCCTGGTTCACGCGGCTTGCGAAAACGTCCGGCCGCGCCCGGCAATCCAGCGTTGGATGGCGTCGAGCTGCCGCAACCGGTCCGGCTCAGCCGGACCGGCAACGGCCTTCAGGGCAGCGATGCGCTGCAGGGCGGCTGGGCGCGTCAGCCAGGGCACATCCTCCAGCGTGTCGAGGCGGTGGGCAAACCAGGCCGCTCCCTTCTCGCGCTCGGCAACGGAGAGCTCCTCGGGCGATTCCAGCCACGCCCAGCGATTGGCGAAGGCTTTCAGCCTGACGTCGCCAAGAAGCTCGCGGCCGAGCCGCACCCGCTGATCCCACGCAACTTCGTGCCAGCGCCGCGAGGTGATCGCGTCCTCCCGGCTGATGAAGCCGCCGCTGTACAGGGCGGCATCCGGCCACGGGCTCGGCTCCTTACCGGTGAAGCGACCTGACAGCGCGATCGCGAGGTTGTCGCGGAAGCGCGCATGACCCCGGATCCGGGCCAGACGGGCTTGGCAATGGCCGGCCGAGGGGATCTCGCCCTGTGCGTCGGGAGCCACCATCTCCCAGGGTAGCAGGATCGGTTGGGCATTGGTCTTGACCAGTCGGATCGGGCGCTCGCCCCTGGCGAACAGAAGCTCACCGAGCTGTTCGGGCGTGGCGTCGAGATAAGCCGGATCGACCGTCAAATCGGCGACCGCCCAGGACGACGCATTGCCTGGCACCGGCATGATCCCGCCGGCCGGCATCATGCGGTTGAACAGGCCGAGTCCGACCGGTCCAGGGCCAGCGAGCAGTCCCGCGGGGCCGCTCTTATGGGCGTTGGTCATCATCGCCGTGATGACGGCCGGCGCGCGTTCTCGCAGAAGCCTGAAGAGCGCGATCGTGGCATGGACGTCGTTCAGCGCGTCATGAGCGTCCGCCTCGGCAAATGCTATGCCGTTGGCACGGCAGACCGGCCCCAGCTGCATCGTGGGCTTGCCGTGCGGTGTCACCGGGATAGTGATCGCGTCCGGCGCCAGCATCGCAACCGCGCGAAGCATGATCAGCACATCGGCACGCTGGAATCCTGGCATCGAAGTCGCATAGGGCGGGTGCAACGTCCTAAAGGCAATGTGGCGCTGCAGCTCATCATCGTACTTTAGGTTGCTGTAACCCAGAATTGTGGTCGGTGAAGCGGCGTCGAGGATGCTGGCGATGGCCCGCATCAGCTCGAGCTGCGAGAGCGGCGCGGCCTCGATCCTGTCGGGGTCGAGGCCAGTGATGAGAAGTGCTTCAGGAGCGGGCACCACATGGGCCGGCAATCGTGCCCTCAGGACGGTCTGGCGCAGCGGGCGAAGATCGCCGTCGGTCTCCACAAAGGCGGCCTGCAGCGGCACGTCCCAAGCAACGGCAAGCCCGGACGCCTCGAAATCATACACGAGGAAGTTCATGGCGGGGCCCCTCAGTGCCAGCTCTCGCCGCCAGGCGCGCTGGGGGTCTTGGTCAGGGTGATCCCGAGATCACGGGCATCCTGCTGCAGCGCAGCCTCCACCATCCAGGAGGTGCGCGAGCGTCGGATTTCATCGGGGTCCGACGCCATGTCCGTGTAGACCGCGATCTTGGTCTCGAGATGGGCCACCTCCTGCGCTGGAGCCTCCGCCAGCATGAGGGCGAAGAAGCGGGCGTGAGACCGAGCGCCCTCCGCCATTTGCATGGCGGTCAAGCCGGCATGCAGGGGGTAGGTCCGATCGCCTTGCTGCTCGAGCAGTAGCGCATGCGCCATCGCCTCATGCCAGAGCCGATAGAACCGCTCCGGGTGGTCCGTCGTCATTTTGTAGCTGCGATGGTAGCGCGAGAGGTGCGCCTCGCTCGGGCGCGCCGCATCCCAGGCGGTGTCGCCGCCTTCATTGACCTTCGTCATTTCAATATCCGTTCGGGCTCGCAGGACCCGGAACGGCTCGTCGGCCTTGGTTCGCGGGGGTTCCCAACCATGGGTCCCGATGCTCATTCTTTTCCGTGCTTTGCCGCTCAAGGCGGGGCGGCCAATGCGAAACTCTGGCCCTCAGCCGACCTCCACAACGTTCATGGCACCAACCGTAAGCGTTTCAATGTGAAAGCCTTATGCTCGCGTTTGCACAAAGCCGTCTTGTGCACCAACCGAGGGTTTCTGGCGGGGTGATCGGGTCGTGTCCCTGATGGTGGTGTAGCTCCCGAGGGCCACCACGCTGCCGGCTTGGCCGGGCTGGTCAGGCGGCCACGGCTGGCAGGCTGACGATGGGATC